>JALVES010000449.1 GCA_027030635.1 Saprospiraceae bacterium
GCATGAGTTGATTATAAACTTTGAGAAAGCCCTCCTCCGGTTGCCAGTAGCCGTAGGGGTCCCAAGCTATTTCCTGCTCGACTTCTTCATCGCTGAGACGCAAAAAGGCATAGACATTTCCCGGGTGATAAAAGTCGTATTTGAGAAAGCGCAGGGAATCGAGTTTGTGCCAGGCGCTTTTAAACTCTCGCGGCTTGACGCGTTTGAGCTCAAGGTAATAGTTGTCGAGGGTGTTTTTCACGAAGATTTGCCCGTTGGGCAGGAGTGTATATTCCTTCACAGCCCCGGTAACACCACCGCCTTGCCCAAATTCCAGGCGCTTCAGCGGCATGCTTTCGGGCTTGTAGGATTTCAGGAAGCAGGAAGCAAAGAGGGCGGCTGCGAGGAGCCCCAATACGGTATATGAAAAGAGGTTTTTCATGGTTTTTTGTTTGGCGTGAAATTAGGGAAATATTTTGAATGTGGAGCCTGCGGCTCTAATGTGGGGCCTGCCTGCTGCAAGCAGGTTCTATTATTGTCATTGACAGTAACCAAATAGTGACATAATAGAACGCGGATGACGCGGATGACGCGGGTTTTCGCGGATTTTTAAACCGGTTCAACTTGACAACCTGTTTTCCAAAGGAGGCAGGTGGTCAAAAACTTAATGAACCATTGAAGAAACCATAGTGATGATAAAGTGAGGATTTATTTTAGGTATCTTTGCCCGATGTAAAGAACAAGGCGTCTTAAAAAGCGCCGGTCTGTGGATGCATAAAAATCAGAGCAGCATGAAGATTGTCATAGCCGGAGCGGGCGATGTGGGTTTTCACCTGGCGGAATTGCTCTCCACGCAGGAGCAAAACATCACGCTCATAGACATGGATGAAGACGTACTCAATTATGCTTCTACGCATTTAGACGTACTGACCATGTATGGAGATGCAGCGACCTTCTCCATACTGGAAGAGGCTGAGGTTGGGGAAGCCGATTTGGTATTGGGCGTAACGACCTCTGAGAAGACCAACCTCATCACCTGCATACTGGCCAAAAAGATGGGTGCGAGGCGCACCATTGCCCGCGTGAACAGTCCTGACTATCTGGCATCGGAGCAAAGAAGAGTTTTTGAAGAACTGGGCATTGACACCCTGATATCGCCCCAGAAACTGGCCGCCGAGGAAATCAGCCGCCTGTTGTCGCAGTGCTCTTTTACAGACGTATTCCCTTTCGAGGGGGGGAAAATGATGCTGGTAGGTGTAACCCTTCGGGAAAATTCTCCGGTTGTCAACCATCCGCTTGCGGAATTGTATCAGCCGGAGAATGGAACCATCCGGGTAAGGCCCATTGCCGTTTTACGGGGTAAGGAGACCATCATCCCACGGGGCGATACCATCTTGCTGCCCAATGACCACGTGTATTTCATATCTCAACCGGAGCATCTGGAAAAACTGGAAAACTATCTGGGGCAGTATCGCGCGAAAATACGCAATGTAATGATCCTCGGAGGCAGCCAGCTTGGAGAAGTAACAGCCCGCCTTTTAGAAAAAGAGTACCGCATCAGCTACATCGAACCCGACAAGGAGCGTTGCAAAAAACTGGCAGACAAACTGAGCAAGAGCCTGATCATTCATGGAAAGCCCGACAACATTGAGTTGCTCAAAGAGGAGGGCCTGGAGCAAATGGATGCCTTCATCGCCCTGACGCCCAATTCCGAAACCAACATCGTAGCCTGCCTGACGGCAAAAAATTATCAGGTGCCAAGAACCATCGCCCAGGTTGAGCACAAGGAGCACATTCACTTATCCCAGGACATTGGCGTGGACACCCTCATCAACAAAAAACTGATTGCTGCCAACAACATTTTTCGCTTCGTCAGGCGCGGGCATATTGAGGCCATCACCGGCTTACACGGGGTGGAGGCCGAGATTATCGAGTTTGTCATACAGCACGAATCCAAGCTGACGCAGCGCCCCCTGCGGGAACTCGATTTCCCCAAAAATGCACTGGTAGCCGGTGTGATACGCGGCGAAGAAAGCCTGATCCCCAACGGCAATTTCCAGTTGGCTACAGGCGACAAAGTCATCGTTCTCGTTCAGCCCGACTGCATCTCGCAGGTGGAAAAATTATTTGCATAAAGGTATGATCAACTTTGGTCCCATATCCAATGTAGTAGGTGTATTGCTGCTCATCGTGGGCAGCATGATGCTGACGGCCATTCCCTTTTCGCTGTATCATCAGAGTGGGGATATTGCTCCGCTGCTGATTTCAGCGGTCATCACCATATTGGCAGGTGCGCTGGCCTGGTTTTACAAGTTTCGCAGTGGTGCGCAGGTAAACAAGCGGGAGGGTTACCTCATCGTGGCGCTGGGTTGGCTGAGTATGGTTACTTTTGGGGCTCTGCCTTATGTGTTGAGCGGAGTTTTGCCGCATCCCGTAGATGCTTTTTTTGAGACTGTTTCGGGCATGACCACCACGGGGGCTTCGGTGCTTACCGATATTGAAAGCGTACCGAAGGGCATTTTGTTCTGGCGCAGCATGACGCAGTGGCTGGGCGGCATGGGCATCATCGTTTTGACGGTGGCTATTTTTCCTCTGTTGGGTTTTGGCGGCATTGAATTGTTTGTAGCCGAGGCACCCGGGCCGACTTCCGACAAGCTGCATCCGCGCATTCAGGTTACGGCCAAACGCCTGTGGTTGTTGTACGTCAGCCTGACGGCTGCTCTCTGTCTGCTCCTCTGGGCAGAAGGAATGACTTTCTACGAAGCCATCAACCACGCCCTGACGACCATGGCCACCGGTGGCTTCTCTACCCGCAACGCCAGCATCGCGGCTTTCCCCAATCCGCTGATGCAATACACCCTCATCCTCTTCATGTTTCTCGCCGGCACCAACTACAGCATGATCTACTACATGACGCGGCGCAAGTGGAAGCGGGTATGGAGCAACGAGGAATTTAAGGTCTATCTGGCCCTGGTCTTGCTGCTTGCCATAACCATCACACCGATAGTGATGCACCACAGCGCCCAGGATTTGGAGCGCTCTTTTCGAGATACCCTCTTTCAGGTGGTTTCCCTGATCACCACCACCGGCTACGTCTCGGCAGACTACACGAGCTGGGGGACACCCGTACTTATCGTCTGTGTGGCACTGCTCTTTTTGGGCGCCTCGGCAGGTTCTACGGCGGGCGGTATCAAGATTATCCGTCACATCGTCTTTTTCAAAAACTCCCTCAACGAGTTCAAAAAGCTGCTGCATCCCCAGGCCGTCATTCCGCTCAAGCTCAACGGGCAGCCGGTAGCCACGCGCATTGCCATCCACATTCTGGTCTTTTTGCTGCTGTACTTATCCACCTTCTTTGCGGGCACCCTCATCGTCAGCATCATGGGGCTGGATTTTGAAACGGCCATCGGCACCGTAGCGACTTCTCTGGGCAACGTAGGCCCCGGCATAGGCAAAGTGGGCCCGACGGATAATTTTGCCTGGCTGCCGCAGGACGTCAAGTTCGTCCTATCCCTGCTCATGCTGTTGGGACGGCTGGAGTTGTTTACGCTGCTGGTGATTTTTACGCCTTATTTTTGGAAGTTGAATTAGGCGCTTCGCGCCTAATTCAATGTGGACGCTTCGCGTCTAATGTGGGGCCTGCGGCCCTAATGTGGAGCGCAAGCGCTCTAATGTGATTTTACGCTCGCTTCGCATCGCGTTATCTTAGTGTGCGTCACGCGATGCGAAGCGAGCGTAAAATCACATTAGAGGCCGCCAGGCCTCCACATTAGAGCGCTTGCGCTCCACATTAGACGCGAAGCGTCCACATTCAAAAAAGGAACCCTCTCGGTACAGGAGCTCAAAAAACCACCCACACCGGAGGGCTCCGGGGACAATCTACCCCGCTGCCCTTAAAAACGGCGGACAGAGGGTTAGAACCCAAATGGACAAAACACAAAAACTACCGAATTACACAGCAGGGGAAAGCGCTGCGCACACTGGAGCTACAATAAAAACGGGGAACATAGAAAAGAGTGTGTAATCGGTTTCGTTCATGGGTTTTGTGGTTTTGGGATTTTGCTTAATGCCACAAAAATATTACAAAGTAAAATGCCTGTCAATACCGGATTTGGGGTAATTTGGAAATAAGGACAGAACATTCGGAATCGTTAAAAAAATCTTAAAATTCAGCTATGAGCAGTTTTTGTAAGGAAAAAAGCCCTTACTTTTGTGCGCATTCAAAATGGAAGCCCCAAGCATTTTGGGGTTTTCGGTAGTAACCTTTAAAAATTTAGACCACGATGAAAAAGCTCTTTCTTCTTCTTTTGTTTGTAGGCCTTGCCGGTTTTACGGTTCAGGCCCAATCCTGCCACGGCACCAAGAAAGCTTCTGCTGAAGCCAAAGCTGTCAGCCAGGATCAATCTCCTGAAGTATTGGCCGCTGCTGAAAAAGCGGCTGAGGCCGATGAAAACATTGAAAAGCGCGTATGCGAAAAAAGCGGTAAAGTTTCTTTTGTACGCAAATATACCTGCGAAAAATCAGGCAAGGTAAGCTACAAAGCCGTTGTCTTTGACGCTGAAAAAGGCGCTTTTGTAGATGCAGGCTCTTCTTCCTGTTCCGGAGCTGAGAAAGCTTCCTGCTCCAAGAAAGCCGGCGATAAAAAAAGCTGCTCAAAAGCTGAAAAAGCCTCTTGCTCTAAGAAGGGCGGCGAAAAAGCCTGCTGCAAAAAAGGCGACAAAAAAGCCGGCTGCAAAGAAGGTAAGAAAGGCGAAAAAGCCGGCGAATAAACCTCTGCTGTAAAAAGCAAACATCAAAAGCATCTGTCCGCTTGCGGGCAGATGCTTTTTTTATATCTTTTGGCCATGAAAAAGACCATACTCGTAAGCGGCGGCAGCAAAGGCATAGGCAGGGCCATACTCGAGCGCTTTGCACGGGAAGACTTTGAGCTCATTACCTGCGCACGCCATGCCGAAGATTTGGAACATTTGGCGAAAGCCTTTGCTCAGGCCCGATATCCCACACCCCATACTTTCGTCGCAGACCTCAGCAAAAAGGAAGAAGTGCTGCACTTTGCAGCAGAAGCTTTAAAAATTACAGGCAAGATAGACCTGCTGGTGAACAATGCCGGTGCGTTCAGACCCGGAGACATCGCCGAAGAGCCGGAAGGACAGTTGGAATGGGCCATGCGCACCAATCTCTACAGCGCCTATCACCTGACGCGGGCTCTGCTGCCCACCATGCTGGAAAGGGGGAAAGGGCATATCGTCAACATCTGCTCCATTGCCAGCCTGAAAGCCTATCCGCAGGGAGGCTCTTACAGCATTTCCAAATACGCCCTGCTCGGCTTCAGCAAGAATTTGCGCGAAGAACTCAAAGACAAGGGCATACGCGTTACCTCCATCATGCCCGGCGCCACCTGGTCGGATTCCTGGAAAGGCGTGGACCTGCCCCGCGAAAGGCTGATGGAAGCCGAAGATGTAGCCAAAGCCGTTTGGTGTGCCTGGGATATGGGCCCTTCGGCCGTGGTGGAGGAGATTGTGATGAGACCACAGTTGGGGGATCTGTAAAGCAAAAAAGCGGGTAAAACCCGCTTTTTTTATCTCCAGCGCCGGCGCTGTTGCTTATTGCCCTTGCGTTGAGAGCCGGACTTTTTCTTCTTGCTGCTGTTGCCGCCATTGTAGCCATTGCCCTTGACCATTTGGAGCAGGTCGGGAATAAAGACCTCTTCGGGCAGAGACAACTTGCCCTCCGATAACTTTTTCAAATCTGCTTTAATGATATCATCCGTTACATTGGCTTCCTGGTTCCAGGTACGATAGGCAAGCTTCATGTAAGCAGCTATGGTAAGTACAAACTCGCTGCGTTTTTCCTCATCCTCTTCGGTTATGGCCTTTTCAACCAGGCGCTGCACGTTGTGCCCGTAATGGCGAAGTTTATACGCTGACTCGGGATAAGGAATAGGAGCTGGTTTCCTTTTATCGCCTTCGGGAGTGGGCTTTTCGCCTGTGGGCGGCTCTACATCCAAATCGTAATTGGCGATGCGGAAAATGTTATTCCATATTTTCCTTTCGGAGCTGTCCTGATTCTTTTCCTGGGGAAACATGATGGCAATGAGATAGGCAATTTTCTCTACAAAGGCCTGGCGCTTTTCCTTGTCTTCAATGGTCTGTGCATAACGCACCAGGTTTTGGATGTTGCGGCCGTATTCCGGAATGACCAGAGGCTCGCGTTCGGAATTATAGGGAATGTTGTGCATATCTTAGTTTGGTTTTGTAGTTGTTGATAAGGCTGTCGGTTTATTCCACTGTTACAGATTTAGCCAGGTTTCTGGGTTGATCTACATTGCAGCCACGCATGACGGCTATGTGGTAGGAAAGCAACTGCAAAGGTATAACAGAAAGCAGAGGTGTCAAAACTTCTTCCGTCTCCGGAATTTCGATGGTGTAATCGGCCAGAGAAGAAATGATTTTATCGCCTTCTGTTACCACGGCAATGATGCGGCCTTCGCGTGCTTTGACCTCCTGAATGTTGCTGACGATTTTCTCGTAAGCGCTTTTATTGGTAGCGATGACGATGACGGGCATGTTTTTATCAATCAAAGCGATCGGCCCGTGTTTCATCTCGGCAGCGGGATAGCCCTCTGCGTGGATGTAGGAGATTTCTTTGAGTTTCAAGGCTCCTTCCAGCGCAATGGGGAAGTTGTAGCCGCGCCCCAGATACAGGGCATTGGCGGCGCCTTTCACTTCTGTAGCTATGTACTTTACCTGCTCCTCACACTGCTTGAGCAGGCTTTCCATTTTTGCAGGAATTTCTTCTAAGGCGCTGAGCAGCCGATGGAAGTAAGATTTGGAGATGGCACCTTTCTTATAGCCGATGCTCATGGCCATCAGCGTCAGCAGCACCACCTGGCCGGTAAAAGCCTTGGTGGAAGCCACGCCTATTTCCGGCCCTGCATGGATATAAGAACCGGCATCGGTGAGGCGCGCAATGGAAGAGCCCACCACATTGACGATGCCGTAGAGCAAAGCGCCCCTTTCGCGGGCCAGTTGCAGGGCAGCGAGCGTATCTGCCGTTTCTCCCGACTGGGAAAGACCCAGCACCACGTCTTTTTCAGTGAGGATGGGATTGCGATAGCGAAACTCTGAGGCGTATTCCACTTCTACGGGAATGCGAGCCAGCTCTTCAAAGAGGTACTCGCCCAGCATGGCTGCGTGCCAGGAAGTGCCACAGGCCACCATGATGTAGCGATTGGCCTGCAGCAGGCGGTTGGCGTATTCCTCAACACCTCCGAGGCGTATCCAGCCTTCTTTGGCGTTGATGCGGCCACGCATGGCATCGGCAATGGTATGGGGTTGCTCGTGAATTTCCTTGAGCATGAAGTAGTCGTATCCGCCTTTTTCTATGCTCTCTATCTGCAAATCCAATTGCTCTACAAAAGGACTGAGCTGCTCGTTTTCAATGGTTTTGATTTGCAAGTCGCCATCGCGGGTAACCACGGCAATTTGCTCATCGTCGAGGTAAACGACTCTGCGGGTGTGTTCTACAATGGGGGTACCATCGGAGGCAAAGAAAAACTCGCCATCGCCTATGCCCACCAACAAAGGACTGCCTTTGCGGGCGCCTACCAGCTTGTCGGGGTCTTCGCGATCCATGACTACAATGGCATAAGCGCCTACAACCTTGCTCAAGGCAATACGCACGGCTTCTTCCAAAGGCAGATTTTCCCGCTTTTGCAATTCCTCGATGAGGTGTACCAAAACCTCTGTATCCGTATCGGATTGAAAGGTATGACCTGCTTCTTTGAGGGCCACTTTGAGGGCTTCGTAATTCTCGATGATGCCGTTATGAACCATCACCAGGCGGTTGTTGCCCGAAAAATGGGGATGTGCATTGACATCATTGGGAGGGCCGTGCGTCGCCCAACGCGTATGGCCAATGCCCATATTGGCCTTGAGTTTTCTGCCATTGACGTGGGCCAGCAAATCTGCAACTTTTCCTTTTTTCTTAAACAATTCAAACGCTCCCCTGCCATTGCGAAGAGCAATGCCGGCGCTGTCATAGCCCCGATATTCTAAGCGTTGCAGGCCTTTTGTCAAGATGGGAAAAGCTTCTTGCTTCCCGATGTAGGCGACAATTCCACACATGGTTTTTCTATTTGCACTCCGGCTCAGGCAGTTCTGCGGACTTTCGCTCCAAATTTACAAAGGCGTATAGTACACCTTCAACTTCATCGGATAGTCGGGATGAGAGGGGCCGCCGAGGACCATTCTCGCCGCAGAGCTGTTTCGAAACAGGACAGTAACATAAATTTCCGCAGGCACTTCTCCCCTGCGCATTTGCATAAAATGTGAAGTCAAATTCAATTCGTAGGTATAAGGCTCTGCTTCTGAGGGCACACCGCCGAAGAACGAACTCAGGGCATTGCGCTCCAGGCCAAAGACCACATCATCTATAACGACGAGTTGGCCGTCTTCGTTGCGTCGCGACAATACGACCTGATCTATAGGTGGCGGAGCCATGCCCCCGTCTTCGGGTACAGGCACAACGGTCATCTCCAGGCTCACGTGATTGATGAGGCTGTCGCGCAGGGTTTCTGCGTAGGGAATGTTCAGCTTCAGACGCGTGCCCTGCATGCCCTGCAGGAAGAGGTATTCTTCGCCCTTGATGCTGTCATTCAGGTAGCTTTCGACCAGGCTGCCGGTATAATCGTGCAGAAAAGAAGTCATTCGAGCAGTTCCAAAACGCAACCTGTAAGAGTTGTAAATGGTATCTATGTGGTAATAAAAAATCAAGCCTGCATCGGAGCTGTTCAGATCGAAGGCCAACATGCCGTCGTTGGTCAAGGAAGGTGAGATTTGTACACCCGGGAAATAACTCAGCAAAGAGGTATCCTGGTCAAAGACATTGGCGTGGAGCAGACTGTTGGCGAAATCGTAGTCCACCGGAATGCGTGCCTGAGCGGGAAAGAACAGCGTATCCAACTCGTCGGGATGGTCTTTATTGGGACGCAGCACCATGACGTTTTCATCCGGTACGGGCTCAAAGTACCTGATGCCCAGCAGTTGGCTTACGCCAAAAAGGGTATCGGAATAATAGGTCGAATCTGCATTCATACCGTCTTGCAGACTATAGACCTGCATGCCGAAAGTCTGATTTGTGCGGCCGTAAAAGGCTGTGGTGTCATAGGGTAAAGCCAATACGGCCGAATCCAGCACAGCCGTAGAAAAGTCGGGAGCGGTACCGTCTAAGCGCAGTTGCGCATGTATGACAGATCTCGCACGCCCCACGACCTGATCGTAGTAATCACCCCAGAGAAAGGCATTGAGGGCAACAACCCCCGGGGCATAAGTACGCACAGAATCGCCCAACTCCGTCAATGCAGTGATGGTCATGGTATCTGTAAACTCCGTACCGATTTGATCTCCCGCAAAGAGGTCATAGCCCACCAGTGAGGCTTTGTTGCAGGCCTGAAAGACCAAAATCAGGGACAAAAAAAGGACAATAGAAACGAGAGTCTGCTTCATTCCAAAAGGTTTAACCGTCATGTTGTTGCCTGTTTTTTGCGAGGCAAAAGCAGGCAAGCTCATGTGCTACCGGCTTTCTACTTCTTCTTCGAGTAGAGCGTTATAAAAATCCAGGTATTCGCGAAGGAAAGTTTCCTCCCCCGGGTGTTTCAATACGGGCTTGTCAGTGGTCTTTAAAATTTCCCGGAAAGGAGCGCTCAGCGCTTCTTCATGGCCCACGATGACGGCATCCGAATAATTCAAAGCTCCCCGCTCAAAATCCAGCGCTCCGCTTTCAAAGTACTGGTCCAGATCGGACTCCTCCATTTGGTTGATGCTGGCTTTGGTCAGGAACTTATCGGAGAAAGAAGCCTCCGGCGTATTTCCATAAGCCGAGTAAATGAGATGCGCATTGCGGAACAAGGGCTCTGCCTTGTAAGCCGTGCGTATGTAAAGGGGCAGCAAAGAGGTCATCCAGCCGTGTGCGTGGATGATGTCGGGTGGCCAACCGAATTTTTTAACGGTTTCCACCACGCCTTTGCAGAAAAAGATCATGCGCTCGGCATTGTCGTCGAACCACTCGCCTTTTTCCGTGGCAAAGAGGCCTCTGTTTTTAAAGAAGTCTTCATTGTCCAGAAAATAAACCTGCATGCGCGCCCCCGGCAAAGAGGCCACTTTGATGATCAGCGGATAATCGTCATCATCCACAATGATGTTCATCCCTGAAAGGCGAACGACCTCGTGCAAACGATGGCGTCGCTCATTGATGGTGCCAAAACGAGGCATCAAAATCCGAACCTCCATGTTTTCATCTTGCAGGAAGCGGGAGAGGTCATAAACGATCTTTCCGGCTTCCGTCAGCGCGGTATAGGGGTCCAGTTCCTGGGTCACCATCAATACTTTCTTCTTGCTCTCCATAATGTCAAAGAATAAAGTGAAAAATGTTGTCTTTACATTCAAGGGTGCAAAGTTACAAAATTTTGCGCATTTTCGCCTTTTCTAAGCACAAAGACTTCAAGAAAGAGAGCCACCTATGCTGATACGCTTTGAAAGAAAGACCGATCTGGAAGCCTGGCGGCGGGAGCTTTCTCCCGATCTTCGCCTCGGCTTCGTGCCCACTATGGGCGCTCTGCACCGCGGCCATCTGGCCCTGATCGAACGCGCCTTAGAAGAGTGCGATCGGGTAGTCTGCAGCATTTTCGTCAATCCCACCCAGTTCAACCAGGCCGAGGACCTGCAGCACTATCCGCGCACCGAAGAAAAAGACCTCCAACTGCTTTTGGAGGTTGGCTGCCATCTGCTTTTTTTACCAACCATAGAGGAAATCTATCCCGAGGGGCCCGAAAATGCCCCCAATCCCTTCGTCTTTGGCGAGCTGGAAAAGGTCATGGAAGGCGAACGCCGCCCGGGGCACTTCCGGGGCGTGGCCCAGGTCGTCTCGCGCCTGTTGGAGATCGTGCAACCGCACGCGCTCTACATGGGGCAAAAGGATTATCAGCAGACGCTCATCGTGCGCTCCATGCTCGAGCAAATGAACAGCCCGGTACAACTGGTAGTCTGCCCCACCGTGCGGGAAGAAGACGGATTGGCCATGAGCTCCCGCAACCTGCGCCTCTCTGCCGAACAACGTGCCCTCGCGCCGGAGATCTATCGTGCGATGCGGGCTGCCGCCACAACATTTGCCGAAAGGCATAAAAAAAATTCTTCAGCCTTTCGCCAGCCTACACCGGTAGGGCAAATAGAAGACCGCTACCTGCAGCAGCTGGCCGCCCTGCCCGGCTTCCGCCCGGAGTACTTCTGCTTTGCGCGGGCTGCAGACCTGAAGCCCCTGCGCGACTTGCCGCCGGAGGAACTGCCCCCGCCCGGAGAGGTAGTGCTTTGCACGGCCGTCTGGGTAGGCGATGTGAGACTGATTGATAACCTAATCGTCTCATAAAGCGTTGTAGTGTTGGCTGTGGGGCATTGCCTCCGGCCGAAAAAGCATTCCAATGCCAACAAAATCCGTAATTTTGTGCCCATGATGCTACAAATGTTTAAGTCGAAGATTCACCGCGTGCGCGTAACGGAGGCCAACCTCAATTACGTGGGCAGCATCACCATTGATGAAGCCCTGATGGAGGCCGCCAACATCCTCGAAGGCGAACGCGTGCAAATCGTCAACAACAACAATGGCGAGCGCTTAGAGACCTATGTCATCCGCGGCGAACGCAACTCGGGGGTCATCTGCCTCAACGGGGCCGCCGCGCGCAAGGCTGAGGTGGGCGATGTGCTCATCATCATCTCCTATGCCTGGATGGATGCCGAAGAGGCCCGGACGTTTAAGCCCGTAGCCGTTTTCCCGGACGAGAACAACCGCCTGCCCGAATAAAACCGGCGTTGGCGGCGCCTTTCCCTATCTGCAAAGACCGCAAGCCCTTGAAAAAACTGCTCCGAGACCTGCTCAAAGCCCTTCTTTTTTTATTGGTGGGCGGCATCATTCTCTGGCTGGTGTATCGCCAGCAAGACCAGGCCTGGCAAGCCCAATGCGCCCTCGACGGCATCCCCAAAGAAGACTGCAGCCTGCTAAAAAAAATCGCCTCGGATTTTGCCTCGGCTGATTTCCGCTACCTCTTTCTCATGCTGCTGGCCTTTGCCGTGAGCAATCTCAGCCGCGCCGCCCGCTGGCTGATGCTGCTGCGCCCGCTGGGCTACTCGCCCCGCCCCGTCAACGCCTTTCTGACCATCATGCTGGGCTATTTCGCCAACTTGGGCTTGCCGCGCATAGGCGAGATCGTGCGTGCCGGCACCTTCTCCCGCTACGAAAACATTCCCGTCGAAAAGACCCTCGGCACAGTGGTCGTGGACCGCATCGTGGATGTGCTCTCGCTGGCCGTAGTCATTGCCCTGGCCTTCCTCTTTGAATTTGACACCATCAGTCGCTTTCTCACGCCCTACCTCGGTGGGAGTGAAAGCGAAGGCAGCACTCCTCTGCTACGCTATCTCTTCATAGCCCTGCTCATAGGCGGCGGGCTGTTTTGGCTCTTCCGCAAGCCGCTGCTGCGCAGCAGGCCGGGCCAAAAGATCATGGGCATGATGAAGGGTTTTGGCGAAGGCCTGCAAAGCATCCGCCGCGTTCGAAGTCCGTTTTGGTTCATCCTGCACAGCCTCAACATCTGGTTGATGTACTACCTGATGACCTGGCTGGGCTTCCTCGCCTTTGAACCCACATCTCAATTGGGCTTCTCCCCTGCCCTCATCGTCTTCGTCGCCGGCAGCCTCGGCATGGTCATTCCCTCTCCGGGCGGCCTGGGCTCCTATCACCTGCTCATCACCGCCGCCCTCACAGGCCTCTACGCCATCAACGGCCCCGATGCCTTTTCCTTCGCCAACATCATCTTCTTCACCATCCAAATCGGCGCCAACATCCTGCTGGGGCTGCTGGCGTTGGCGCTGCTGCCGGTGATTAATGGGGGAAAAGTTTAGGGTTGAGCGTTTAGGGTTGAGCGTTGAGCGTTGTAGAGACGGTGGGCACCCGACTAAACCTGGCTGCGATGGCAGGCCCATCACGCATTACGATTGTTAAGCACCCCTGTTTAGCTGGTTAATATGTTTCTCGCTAAGACGCTAAAAGCTTCTTCCCCCTGCAACCCTTATTTCAGCGGCATAAAGTCGTTCCCTTTTCATCTCGAGAATTAAAGACGCTAAGAGGCCCGTATTTAAGCATGGTTGGGTTGCGATTGTCACGTTCATCACGTTCGTTACGTTCGTTACGTTCATCACGCCCCACCAACCGACAACGGATAACAGACAACAGACAACCCCCACCGACTCCCCCGATTTCACCGATTCCGCCAATTCCCCCGATTCCACCAAATTTCCCCTATCTTTGCCCCGACAAACGTTTTCTTTCACCTGAAAAGCGACAAAGCATGTCTGACGAAATCAAGAATGCCGGCAAGAAGGGTTACTTTCTGCTGTGGCTCATCTTCAGCTTTGGAATGTTTTTGGCCGTAGTGCTCTACATTTATTTCTATAACTTTAAGCTGACGTTCTGAGTACCAGGGCCATGATCTTTGCAGCGGGCCTCGGCACGCGCCTGCAACCGCTGACGCTGGAGCGCCCCAAAGCCCTGGTCGAAACGGGCGGCAAACCGCTGCTGGCTTTTGCCTTGGAGCAAATGAAGCGCTTCGGCATACGCGAAGTGGTCGTCAATGTGCATCACTTTGCGGAGCAGATCACGGACTTCCTGCAGGCTCACACTCCCGAAGGCCTGCACGTCCTGATCTCCGATGAGCGGGAGCTCTTGTTGGATACCGGCGGCGGGCTGCGAAAGGCCGCTCCCCTGCTCAAAGAGGCAGAGCACATCCTGTTGTGGAATGTGGATGTGATTGCCGATATAGATTTTCAGGCTTTCGCCAAATGCCATCGCGAACGCGGGGGGCTTGCCACCCTCGCCGTGAGCCGGCGCAACTCCTCGCGCCAACTGCTCTTCACGCCGGAAGGACGCCTCGGCGGATGGAAAAACCTGCGCACGGGAGAGGAAATCCGCTGCTCACAGGCAGATGCCCTGCGCCCTCTGGCCTTCAGCGGCATCCATCTGGTACGCAGCGAACTGCTCAACCTCCTGCCCGACGAAAGCGTTTTCTCCATCATCAAGGCATATCTGAGTTTGTGCGGGCAACACCCCATCCATGCCTTTGAGCACCCACCCCAAAACTGGGTAGATGCCGGTAAAATCGCCGATTTACCCCGAGCAGCAGCCCTCATGCAAAGAATTCAAAAAAAAGCGCTACCTTAGCAAACATGACTGACCGACAGGGACGTACCATTGACTACCTGCGCATCGCTCTCACCGATCGCTGCAACCTGCGTTGCACCTACTGCATGCCCGAACAGGGCATCAGGTACGTCGCCCGCGATGAGCTCATGAGCTATGAAGAACTGCTGCGCCTCGTCCGCCTGCTCAAACAACACGGCTTCACCAAACTGCGCATCACCGGAGGCGAGCCCTTCCTCCGCAAAGACGTGATGTCCTTTCTCTCCGCTTTGCGAGAGCCCGAATACCACATCCCCCGCATACACATCACTACCAACGGCACGCTCATCCTCCCCCGGCTCGAAGAACTCAAGCGCCTCGACATCACCCACATCAACCTCAGCTTAGACAGCCTCAGGCCCGAGCGCTTCGCCGACATCACCCGCCGCGACAACTACCAGGAAGTCATCACGGCCCTGCACCGCATGTTGGAACTGGGCTTCCACCTCAAAATCAACATGGTCGTCATGGCCGATAAAAACGCCGATGAAATTGCCGACATGGCCCGACTCGCCGAGGAGCATCCCTTAGAAATTCGCTTCATCGAAGAAATGCCCTTCAACGGCCGGGGACAGCGCCTGCCCGAATCGCCCTGGAACCACCAACGCATACTCGAAGAACTGCAGCAACACTTCCCCCAACTTCACAGCCTGCCCAAAGGCCCGCATGCCACGGCAGAACGCTACAGCGCCCCGGGCTTCCGCGGCAGCATCGGCATCATCGCCGCCTGGTCGCGCACCTTCTGCGGCTCCTGCAACCGCCTGCGCCTCACGCCACAGGGCGTACTGCGCACCTGCCTCTACGACAAAGGCACCTTCAACCTGCGCGACATGATGCGCGCCGGCGCTACCGACCGGCAAATCCTCTACGCCATACAACAAGCCCTCCAAAATCGCGCTCCCGATGGTTTCGAATCCGAAAAACGCAGCGCCTCTTCCCAAACCGAATCCATGGCGCAAATCGGAGGATAAAAAGTGATGTCCAATGAAAATGCCAAAACTCGTCCTGCTCTTCTTCCTCGCTCTCGCAGCCTGTGAAAGCGAATACACCGAACCCCCTCAACAAGCCCCAACCGCCTCCTTCCCACCCATTCCCGTCAGCTATCCGCTCACCTATGCAGACAGCAGCCACGCGGACACCCTCTTCGGCAAACCCCTGCTCGACCCCTACCGCTGGTTGGAAGAACTCGCCTCCGAGGACGTCCGCCAATGGATAGACGACCAAAATGCACTGACGCAAAGCTATCTCCAAAAAATCCCCTTTCGGGAAAAACTGCAAAAGCGGCTCGAAGAACAACGCCAATACGAAACCTACTCCATCCCGCAACGCTACGGAGCATACGACTACTTCTTCAAGAAGAACAGTGAAAAAGAGCTACCCGTCCTCTGCCGCAGCAAGCAATTGGGCAGTGCCGAGGAAGAAGTCATACTCAACCCCAACTTCTTCTCCAAAGACGGCAGCATCGTCCTGGGTCAAACGGCCTTTGACCCCCAGGGCCGTTATCTGGCCTTTGAGCTCAAGCTCAGCCAATCGGGCTGGGCAACCATCAAAATCCTCGACCTCAACACCCGAAAAGAACTGCCCGACCGCCTGCGCTACGTCAAAAATGGCGCCATCGCCTGGCAGGGGGACGGCTTCTATTACTGCACTTACGCTCCGCCTGCCTCGGGCAAAGGCTTTCCCGATGAGGAATTCCAGGAAGTGCGCTACCACCGCATCGGCACAGCCCAAAGCGAAGACCAACTCATCTTCATAGACCCCAGCCGGCCCGACCTGCAACACCGACCCCGCACCTTTGGCAACGGCAAATTCCTCTTCCTCGAGAGCCTCGATATGTCCGGCACCCACTCGCTCTACTTCCTCGATCTGAAAAAAGACAGCAGCCTGGAATTTTCCATCCTCGTGCAAAACAGCCCCTCGCAGTTTGAAGTCGTCGGCACGCGAGGCAACAGTTTTTACCTGCTCACCAACCAACACGCCCCTCACTTCAAACTACTGCGTGCTTACGCCAATCAGCCCGACAGCACCTATTGGGAAACCATCCTCCCCGAAGATGGCGAACTGCTCGAAGACGTACACATCGCACAAAATCACATCCTCGCCCTCTATCGCCACAAAGCGCAGAGCCGCCTCAGAATGTTCGACCCCGACGGCCGCTTCAGCCGCGAAATTGAGCTGCCCGAAATCTCCTATATTGATCAAATCGGCAGCACTGCCGGCCAGGCCCCCTTTTACTTCCGCCAACACAGCTTCACCCAACCAGCGCGCATCTTCAGCCTGAGTGAAAACGCCCCTGTCCCCCGCCTGCTCATCGCCGGCAAAAAACCACAACAGCGCGCAGGCTTAAAAACCAAACAGATATTTACCAAAGACTATGACGGCAGGCAAATTTCCTTCTTCCTCACCTATGCAGAAGGCATTGTACTCGATGGCAAGCATCCCACCCTCATCGCTACCCCCTCTCCCGACGAAAAACCCATCCGCTACAACGCCACTCAGGCCCTGCTGTTAGAGCAAAACTGCATCCTCGCCTTCACCAACAACACACTACCCGCATTTACCCTCCAAAAGGGAAACGCTGAAGACAGCACCACAGCGCGAAGCCAACAACAAATCTTCAACGCCATCCAGACTGCGGCAGAATACCTTCAAAAACAGCGCTACACCGAAGCGGGAAAAATCTCCCTCTACGGTTCCTTCGAATCGGCCATGTACGCTGCGGCAGCCATGACCCAGCGCCCCGACCTGTTCGGAACAGCCATCCTCCAAAACGGCATGTACGACATGCTCCGCTACCCCCTGCTCGGCGCACCCGAAGACTTCAGCCGGCGCTACGGCCTGCCTTCAAGGGAAAAGAGCTTTGACTACCTCCTCAGTTATTCCCCTCTGCACAATGTAGAGCACACGGCCTACCCCGCCGCTCTGCTCTTCTGCAGTTTCCGGCAAAAACGCATTTCGCCCGCACACACCCTCAAATTTGGCGCAAGCCTGCAAACAGCCCAAAGCAGCGACAAACCCATCCTCCTCTATGTGGAGACCAAAGATGCTCCGCCCCGAGACTACCAGGCCGAGCTGCTCAGCTTCCTCTTCTATCAGTGGAAACTCTCCTTATAATTCCCATTTTTTGCCTACCTTTGGCCAAGCAACAAGCGTTAAAAAAGTAGTGAAAGCACCATTTACCATGAAAAGGAAACCTGAAATACTAATCCGTATAAAAAAAGCCATCAAAGAAATTGAGCCCCGGGCCGATGTCGTTTTATATGGCTCAAGGGCCAGAGGTGACGAAAAGCAAGAATCCGATTGGGACCTGCTTATCTTAGTCCCCTATCCGGCAGGCATAAAAGAGGAGCAAAAATTCAGACATAAATTGTTTGAACTTGAACTTGAATTTGGGCAAGCCATATCTACACTGGTTAAGTCTAAAAAGGAATGGGAAACCCGATTTCGGGTTACGCCCCTTTATGAAAACATCCTTAAAGAAGGCATTAAGGTATGAAGCAATCAGAGCGAGTCGAATATGTCAAATACAGGCTCGAAAAAGCCAAAGAGACTCTTGAAGTTGCTGAACTACTCATAGAAAACGAAAAATGGAATTCAGCAATAAATCGCCTTTATTATGCAGCCTATTACGCAGTAAGTGCTTTACTGGTACAGTCAAAAATCAACACAAAGACACATGCCGGAGTAAAAACCCAATTTTTCCTGAATTATATCAAAACCGGTAAGATTGAAAAGCATTTAGGTCAAACTTACTCTGATTTATTTGATTGGCGCCATAAAGGAGATTATGGGGACTTTTTTGACTTTACAGAAGAACTCGTAAGACCTGTTTTAAAACCAACGAAAGAACTCATCCAAAAGGTGGAAAACGAAATAGACCTGTCCGGCTAATTGGGGCTTCTTCTATCAATGGAAACTTTGTTTTGTAATTCCCATTTTTTGCCTACCTTTGGCCAACCATATTCAAATCCGATATTCATGAGCAAACCCAAAGGCAACAAAAAACAGGTGGTCGTTACCACCGGTGGCGGCAAGACCGCCAAAAAGACTGAATCCACCTACCGCAGCAAACGCAGTGTAGAAAAGAAGGGCGGACTGCCTTTCGGCAAAAGCAACCTCATCTGGATGGCCGGAGGCTTCCTCGTCATGCTCCTCGGCATGGCGCTGATGATTGGCGGGCACATGCCCTCCCCCGATGTGTGGGAACCCGAGCGCATTTACGGCTTTCGCCAAACGGTACTCTCGCCCATCGTCATCCTCGGCGGCATTGGCATCATCATCTACGGCATCTTCAAGCAAAAGTAAATGAGCGAATTTTTGCGTGCCCTCATCCTGGGCATCATACAGGGGCTGACGGAATTTCTGCCCGTCAGCAGCAGCGGGCATTTGGAGCTGGCCAAGTACTTCATGGGCGATACCAGCATGGCCGATCAAAGCATGGCCATGACCGTTACCCTGCACGCTGCTACGGCCCTCAGCACCCTGGTCGTCTTTCGCAAAGACGTGGCTGAAATCCTCAGCGGGCTGCTGAAAAGACAAAGCGAGGCCCTGCGCTTCACCCTCTTTATCATCATATCCATGATTCCGGCAGCCTTTGTGGGTCTGGTGTGGGAAGACCAAATAGAAGAGCTCTTCTCCCGCAATGTCCTGCTCGTCTCCGCCATGCTCGCTCTCACCGGCCTGCTGCTTTTTCTGGCCGACAAGGCCCGCGATACCGGGCAGGACGTAAGCGGCGTTAAAGCCCTGCTCATCGGCATCGCCCAGGCCATCGCCATCTTACCGGGCATTTCGCGCTCGGGAGCGACCATCTCCACCAGCGTCCTGCTCCACATAGACCGCCGCAAAGCAGCCCGCTTCTCCTTCCTCATGGTGGTGCCGCTGATTCTCGCCAAAATGGCCAAAGACCTCCTCGATGCCGACGGCCTCCACGCCATGGAATCCCAAACCGGCGCCCTGCTCATCGGCTTTACTGCCGCCTTCATCACCGGCCTGTTTGCCTGCAAATGGATGATCGCCCTGGTGCAACATGCCAAACTAAAGTACTTCGCCTGGTATTGCTTTGCCATTGCCCTGACAGCTGTCTTGGCGACCATGCTCTGAGCGTTGAAGCAACGCTTATGCACTACCCAAATCTTAGAATTGACTCCCAAAGCATTTCCCGACATTTCCCTATCTTTACCCCATGCAAAAACTACCCGTTGGCATACAAGACTTTCGAAAGATTCGCAAAAACAACTACCTGTACATAGACAAGACCCGTTATGTCTATGAGTTGGCATCTCAAAGTGGCTACTACTTCCTCTCCCGCCCCCGCCGCTTTGGCAAATCCCTGCTGGTCAGCACCTTGAAAGAATTGTTTCGGGGTAGCAAAGAGCTGTTTGAAGGTCTTTGGATAGAAGACCGTTGGGACTGGGAAAAAACGAATCCCGTTTTACACATCCCATTCAGCAGTCTGGGGTATAAATCTTTGGGGCTTGAAAAAGCCCTGCACGAATTCCTCGATGACTTTATCCGTGAGCATGAGCTGGACGTAGATGAAGAAGCCCTGGAACTAAAATTCAGGGAGCTTCTCCACAGCCTTTCGGCAAAAAAGGGCCGGGTAGCCCTGCTCATAGACGAATACGACAAACCCATTATAGACTTTCTCGGAAAAGAAATTGCACAAGCACAGGAAAACCAGCAGGTTCTCAAAAAATTCTACTCCGTCATCAAAGACAGCGACCCCTCGCTGCGCATGGTCTTTATCACCGGCGTCTCCAAATTCAGCAGAGTCAGCATCTTTTCCGACCTCAACAACCTCAACGACCTCAGCCTCCAGGACTTCATCGCCGATACCATGCTGGGCTACACCCAGGAAGAACTGGAACACTACTTTAAAGAACACATTCCATTCGTAGCTGACTACCACAAAATCTCTACCGAAGACCTTTTAGAGAAGGTCAAAAACTGGTACAACGGTTATAGCTGGAATGGAAGAGATTTCCTCTACAATCCCTTTTCCATCCTCAATTTCTTCCAAAAAGCCATCTTCCGCAATTATTGGTTTGCCACGGCTACGCCCACTTTCCTTATCAATCTCATCAAAGAAAAACAGTACTACAACTTCGACAACATAAAAGTCGGAGATGCCTTTTTCGAAGCCTTTCAAATTGACAACGACATCTCCGTGGGCACACTCTTGTTCCAAACGGGCTATTTGACCATTAAAGAATACGATGCGGAAAGTGAGCTCTACACCCTGGCATACCCCAATCGGGAAGTGAAAAAATCCATGCTGGAACACCTCCTCGGGGCTTTCGCCAAATTGGAGCCGGGCCGGGGAAGCAAGCCTGTCCAGGATGCTCGCCGCGCCTTACAGACAGAAGACCTTGAGCTGCTCAAAAACACCCTCAACCGAATCCTCTACAACATCCCCTACCAGTTATACGAAGACAAAGAGCGCCTCTATCATCTGCTCATCCATATCTTCTTCGACTACATCGGCTTAGACATCCACAGCGAAGTCAATACCGCCCGCGGCCGGATTGATGTGCTGGTAGAATTGGACGACAAGGTCTATGCCATAGAATTCAAGATAGACCAATCTGCGCAGGAGGCCCTCAATCAAATCAAAGAAAGAGGCTACCTCGACAAATACCGCGCCTCAGGCAAAAAGCTCATCGCCCTGGGCATCAACTTCTCCACGGAGAAGCGGGAGGTGGAGGAGTTTGCGGTGGAAGTGGTGAAATCGGGAAAAGCGGTGTAATCGGCGGAATCGGCGGAATCGGTGAAATCGGGGGAGTCGGTGGGGGTTGTCTGTTGTCTGTTATCCGTTGTCGGTTGGTGGGGCGTGATGAACGTGACAATCGCAACCCAATCGTGTTTGAATATGGACTCAAGCCCGGAGGGCGACA
>JALVES010000450.1 GCA_027030635.1 Saprospiraceae bacterium
CCAGAAGTAGTCGAAGCCGTCTAAGCCATTGGAGGGATTTTCGTTTTGGAAGCTGACCGTTGCAGAGCCGCAGTCCACATTGCCGCTCATGGTAAAGCCGTCGTTGGAGACCACCTGCGGGCCGATGTACATGGGCACGGTGAAGGAGGCGGGATTGGCGAATCCGAAGACCACGGCCTCGACTTCCACCTGTATGAAGAAGCTGTCGGCCACCAGAGGCGTGCCGCAGAAGCGCACGCAGCCGTCGGTTTCCATCTCGCCGGTGTTAAAGACGAGCTGGCTGGCTTCCCAACTCAACCCGGGCGGAACGTTGCTCACATTGGTGATGGTCATTTGGTCAATGGGCAAGCCCGGAGGCGTGGTGCTGTCCACCGAAGATACAGGAGTCGTAGTCAGCGGCATGCGGAAGCTGAGGTCTTCTTCGTAATATTCGAAGACCGTGCCGTCAGGTGCATCCGTGATAAAAATAGTGTCTTCCTGCAAGTCCGCCGGCAGGTTGATTTCACAGCCCGGACATTGAGCACGGGCAAGCTGGAAAGAGACGAGGGTGAGGAGTAGGGAGAGGGTGATTTTCATGGAAATCGGTTTTGTGATTGTGAACTTGGGGTAAAGTTAGGGAATTTTGGGGGAATGTGGACGCTTCGCGTCTAATGTGGAGCCTTCGGCTCTAATGTGGAACGCAAGCGTTCTAATGTGATTTTACGCTCGCTTCGCATCGCGTTTTTTTGGGGGGTAAAAGCAACGGATAGCTTTGTGAATCCTTTGCATTTTCCTGGCCTCCCGCTGTCGGGTGAGCTTAGCCGAACTCCCCCCAGCCCCCCAAAGCGGGGGGAGAAGCCGCCCGCGAAAAATGCAAAGGTGTTACCCTGAGCGGAGCCGAAGGGCGCTGCCCTGAGCGGAGCTGCTCCCTGAGCGGAGCGATAGCGTAGCCGAAGGGTGTTACCCTGAGCGGAGCATAGTTGAACTTACCTCTTACCCCCACTCATTTATCAAAGCACCACTCTCTCCCGTCCAGACTCCGGCAGCCCCCGGGACAAAGGCCGTTGATAGGGATACTGCTCATAGACCCCGGCCTAATTCATTTTAGCGGATGAAAGTGCAAAAATCCGTTAAGAAACGAATATGTTTGAGCCAAAAGATGGTCAGAAGCGAAATAGATGAGGTAAAGAAACAGATGTGAGTAGAGCAAACTCTGAGCGTAGTGGCGAGTTTATTCGTTTTAGGATTTTTGTGCTTTCATCCGCGTTAAGAAATGAATTAAGCCTTGATTTTTTGGTTCTTTTGCATCAAGGCAAAAGAACAAATCCTTTTTATCAATGAAAAAAAGAAGGGAACTCACTAATGAAAAAAGAAGACTAACTCATTCTACAAAGCCATTTGATTACATCAGCAGCAGCTGCAAATTTTGCACAACACCCACAATCAAAAACTTCTTAGCTTTACCCACCCATTTTGTCAAAACGATTGCCTTATGAGCATACTCCAACAAAAGCCCGTTCGCCTCTTTCTCGTATTGGGGTCTTTTTTCATTGCCAATGCCCTGGTGGCGGAGTTTATAGGCGTAAAGATCTTCGCGCTGGAGTCCAGTCTGGGCATAGCGCCCTGGAACTGGCGTCTTTTTGGCCAGGAAGGTTCGCTTTCTTTTACGGCCGGTGTGCTGCTGTGGCCCGTCGTCTTTGTGATGACGGACATCATCAAT
>JALVES010000451.1 GCA_027030635.1 Saprospiraceae bacterium
CTTTTTCTACGGCGCCGGCTGCGAGAACCCCGATGCTCAAAAATGGCTGAAGACCTTTTTCAAAACGCAATTCGCCAGCCAACGCATTGAAGTGGCCAACGACTTGCTGGCTGCCGCCAAAGCCTGTTGCGGCAACAGCCCGGGCATCGTCTGCATCCTCGGTACGGGCAGCTCTTCGGCTTTTTACGACGGCCAAAGCCTGCGCGATGCCTTGCCCGGACTGGGCTACATCCTCGGAGACGAAGGCAGCGGCACCTATATCGGAAAGCGACTGTTGCGGAATTTCCTTTACGGCCATTTTCCTCCGGAACCGGAGCAGAACTTTGCCCTTTGGCTTTCAGCTGCTGCTGCCGGAAAGAGCGGCAAAAAACTGAGTAAAGAAGCGCTACGCGCTTACATCCTGGAACAGGTCTATCGCAAGCCCGGGGCCAATCGCTTTCTGGCCTCCCTCACCCGTTTTATCAACGCTCACCCTCACCCTTTTCTCAGCCGGCTCGTACAGCGCAGTTTAGATGACTTCCTCCATCTGCTGCAACGCTATCCACAAAGCACAGAGCTGCCCGTACACTTCGTCGGCTCCATTGCCTACCACTTCCAAAAAGAGCTCTTAGAGGCCATGAAACGCCGGCAGTTGCAGCCCGGCTTGATCCTGCAAAGCCCTATGGAGGAGTTGATTGGGAGAGTGAGAGATGATTTTACCATAGAGTAAATACGCCACCAAGTTCAAGACCAAACCGAATATTATGCGTAAGGGGGCGATTCGTAAAGGGATCTCCCCCACTGGGCGGAGTCAACTGATAAATCAAAGGAGATGTGCCCCAAACAGGAATGCCTGTCCCCACAATCTCAGCTTCTCTGTTTTCCACCCGACTCAGACTGTAAGAGCCTCCGAATCCAAGATAAATTTCCCCCGCATCATTGTCAAACTGATAAGTCCAGCCCAAGCCTCCGGAAACTCCCCAGACCATGCGTCTGTAAAGATAATCAGTCTCAAGGGTTTCTTCGCGAATACCTGGTTCTTCATAGGGAGAAGCCTCAGTAATCTCCCTATAAAGATAACGCGATCGGTTGGTCATGATGTAATGCGCAAGCTCTACCAAAACATCAGGATTCGTAGAAGACCATGTCTTATCTACAAATTCCACCTTATAATTTGTCAAAAAAGACAAATCTCCCCCTGCCTTCACATAAAAACCCAATTTCTGGCGGGTAGGAATGTGAAAATTCAGATGAACAGGCAGAGTGACGTAGCTCAGCGTAATAACATGCGATGCAGAATAAGTGCCAATGGCCCCCATAGAATCAGCATTGCATAGTAAAGCTGGAGACCAGCAAATGGTAAATTTCTGACGTTGCCAATTAAAATTGGGCTCTGCCTGTACACTCCACCAGTCGTTCAAACGATACGAAAACACCAAGCCTGCACTCCAGCCATCAGGCACATTCAATCGCGAACTCTCCACACGCAAGCCATGATCGCCTGAAAAATCAGTCTTGTTATACAGCCAGAAGGTGTGCTCCGAGACAAAGCCTCCCAATTGCCAGGGACTTTGAGCTTGAGCAAGGTGATGAAACAGAAAAATACACAAAGCAGAAAAGAAAATATTTTTCATGATTCTCGAATTTTGCAGACCAACAAAAGGTATCCCGGAGGACAGCACCCTCCGGAATACCATGCAAGAAACATTCAACA
>JALVES010000452.1 GCA_027030635.1 Saprospiraceae bacterium
CCAAAGGCGGATTGGGGCTTTGCGACTGCTTCGAATTGCTTACATTTGCGCCTGAAAAGAAGCTTCTGAAGCTTTTACCTAACCAAATACACCAATCATGAAATGGCGCAAAGAGAAAGACAGCATCGGATACGTAGATGTACCCGCCGACAAGTATTGGGGCGCACAAACCCAACGCTCTTTTCAAAACTTTAAAATCGGGGGCAACAAAATGCCCATGGAAGTGATTAGAGCCTTCGCCATCCTGAAGAAGGCCGCTGCTTATACCAACCGCGATTGCGGCGTCTTACCGGCTGAAAAAGCCGATTTGATCGCCCGCGTCTGCGACGAAATTCTGGAAGGTAAGTTAGACGATCAGTTCCCCCTCGTGGTTTGGCAGACGGGTTCGGGCACGCAGTCCAACATGAATGTCAATGAAGTCATTGCCAATCGCGGACATGTGCTGCAGGGAGGAGCCCTGACCGATGAGAAAAAATTTCTGCACCCCAACGACGACGTCAATAAGTCGCAATCTTCCAACGACACCTTTCCCACGGCCATGCACATTGCGGCCTATACCATGCTGATGGAAAACACCATCCCCGGCATAGAAGCGCTGCGCGATACGCTCAAAGAAAAATCAGAAGCCTATATGGCTGTGGTCAAAATCGGCCGCACTCACTTCATGGATGCCACGCCGCTGACGCTGGGGCAGGAGTTCTCGGGCTACGTCTCCCAATTAGAGCACGGCCTGCGTGCCATTCGCCACAGCCTGGCTCACTTGTCTGAATTGGCATTGGGCGGCACGGCCGTAGGCACGGGCCTGAATACGCCCGAGGGCTATGCCGAAAAGGTGGCTGCACATATCGCTGAGCTTACCGGCTTCCCCTTCGTTACAGCCGAAAACAAATTTGAGGCGCTGGCAGCCCACGATGCCATAGTCGAAGCTCACGGAGCCTTGAAAACCGTGGCCTGCTCCCTGATGAAAATCGGCAACGACATCCGCATGTTGGCCTCGGGGCCGCGCTGTGGCATAGGCGAAATCAAAATTCCGGCCAACGAACCCGGCTCCTCCATCATGCCCGGCAAGGTGAATCCCACCCAGGCCGAAGCCCTCACCATGGTCGCCGCCCAGGTCGTCGGCAATGACGTAGCCGTCAATACCGGAGGCATGACCGGCCACTTCGAGTTGAATGTCTTCAAGCCCATGATGATCTTCAACTTCCTCAACTCCGCCCGCCTCATTGGCGATGCCTGCCGCAGCTTCAACGACAAATGTGCCGTCGGCATCGAGCCCAACGAAAAGCGCATCCGCGAGCATCTCAACAACTCCCTGATGCTGGTTACGGCCCTCAATACCCACATCGGCTACGACAAGGCCGCCGAAATTGCCAAAAAGGCCTATAAAGAAGACAAAACCCTTAAAGAAGCCGCCCTCGAACTGGGCTACCTCACGGAAGAAGAATTCGACCAGTGGGTGCGCCCCGAAAAAATGGTTGGCCATTTAAACCTCAACGCATGACCTCTTTTTCTTCTTCGGCTTTCGCCAAACGCCACAACGGCCCGCTGCCTGCGGAAACCCGCCAAATGTTGGAAACCGTCGGCGCTTCCTCCCTGGAAGAACTGATCGAACAAATCATCCCCGCAGACATCCGCCTGCAGCGGGAACTCTCGCTGCCCGAGCCC
>JALVES010000453.1 GCA_027030635.1 Saprospiraceae bacterium
GCCACAGACATTACTCACAATGAGTTGCACTTCGTACTGCCCGGGCTGGTCATAGACAATGCCCGAAGGATATAAGTCGGTCGAACTCGAAGGCTGTCCCCCGGGAAAAGACCAGGAAAGAAAATCCAAAGAATCGCTGTTGACCAAAACCGACACCATGCTCGCATCAAAATCCAAAACGGCCGAAGCACAAAAATCCGGCAAAGGCGAAAGCGTAATGCGCGGCGGCCCCTGGATGAGCAGCGTGGTATCCCATGAAACCTCGGCACAGGCATTGGAAGCCGTCAGGCTGAAGTCGTAAGTACCGCCTTCCACAAATTCTATGCTGATGCTGCCCGTGCTGTCCGAGCCGCTCACCCAATTCCAACCCTCGGCAGGCGTAATCTGCCACTGGTAGCTGGCGGTGGAATCGGTTGAGGGCAAGCCCAAATCCAGGACGATGGGAAGGCAGCCCCCGCCACCGCTGCCGGAGAGGCTGTCTAAGCTCAGATCCAGCCCGCCGGAAAGGGGCGGGCCGCTCAGCACTTCGATATCTACACTATCGGTAAACTCGCCACAGGAAAGCGTGGCGAAGGTCATCTCAACGGTATAAACTCCGGGCGTGATAAAATTCACATCAATGCTCTGCGAGCCATAGAGGTTGCCGCCCTCTAAGACCCAATCCGTGCCCTCTGTACCACCGAGAACGGTCCAGGTGGGGTTGAGCACATCCAAACATTCCTGATTGACGATCTGGTTGTAATTTACTGTGGCATTGGAGATGGTCGTGGTTGCTCCACTGCAACCGACAGCCCCGCCGCCGCCATTGACCTCAATCATCATTTCGGGAGGCGCACTCACGGAAATCGGCTCGATCGTAGCCGTAGAAGAAGCACAGGGGTTGGAAGCCACGATGCTGATGTCGAAGGCATCCTGATAATTGCCGGTACTGGTTGCCCAGCCACAGGAAGGCTCTTCAAAGGTATAGACAAATTCAGTCGGCAGGCTGTCCTGGCTGTAATGCGCAATTTCCATACCGTTCAGATACAAGGTATATTCCGTACCCGGCGGGTTGTTCTCCACATCCGTAATGGGAAAGCTGACCGTAGCCGGCACACAAAGACCTACGGTATTGCCGGGATTCGACAAACCCACCGAGGGGTTCCCCCCATTGTAAAGGATATAGGGTTGGGTAAAAACACAGCCATTGGAACCTTCTGCCGTGATGTAGATGGTGAAATATCCGTGCTCCAAATAGGTATGACCAATGGTATCACTGCCCGAAAAATTCTCTACCGGATAATACTCCGGCTCGCTGCCATCACCCCAGATGATGGTATAGCCTGTGGCGCTGTCCACGCTTTGTGAAGCATTGAAAAACGTCAGATGCAAAAAATCCACGTTGTTGCACGCATTGATGGCATTTCCCGAAAGGGTGGCATCTAAACCCACCAGGCCCACTACCACATCCGGACTGGCCTGCACCTCTATGCTCTGGCTGCTACAAGCAAGGCCATCTTCAAACAAAGTTATCTCATAGGTTTGAGTCTGTTGAGAAAGGGGAAAGGCAAAACTCACATCCGTCCCCGTGCTGTCGGGCTGGCCATCGCCGTCAAAATCCCAGGCATACGTGCTGCCTGCCTGGGGCATGACCACCGAAAATTGCACTTCCGCCCCGGCACAGGGAGTCAAATCGCTCACGCTCATGGTGCATTGAGCTGTCAAAACATTTAGCCCGGCAAGGGAGCATAGCCAAAACGCAAAGAAGGTGTAAAGTTTTTTCATTTCCCCGTTTTTAGTGATTCCCAAACCGAAGTGGCCTGGGAAAGCCAAGCTTGCTGATTTTGTAGTTTGCCATTTCGCTCTGAGCATAAGCCCTTACAATCCAAAAGTAGGGCACTTCACCCTGTTTCTTTTCTTGCTCTTCCCGTTTGCCCTGAGCAGGCCGTCAAAGACGTATCGCATTTGCACCTCATAGACCTGACCGGAACTCAGGCTCAGGCCCGTAAGATTAAAATCGGCGCTCAGCCCTATGAAAAAGCGCGGCTCCACATCGCTTTTACGCCTCAGGGAATACCCCCCCACTGTAAAAATGAGGGCATCGGTATGGCGGGTATTGGGCGTAAGAGCGCGATTCTGATACATGACTCCTGCATAAAATTGCTCTACGAACAGATTGATGCCCGCTGTGGTTACCATCACACTTTCGTCCAATTTCAGCAGTTTGTACGATTGCACATCCCATTTAAAAACGGGCATCCAATACAAAACACCTTTCTTCCCCTGCCGAAACAAACTCGCCGGCAAACGCATGGCCGCATGCAGGGTAAGACGGGGCGCCGGACTGGCGTCGCCATTCAGAAAAGAGCTGTTACCTTCGGCCGATTTGCTGAACAACCAGGGCAGATGATGCAGGCTAAAGCCCATCATCAGTCCCCGATCCTGGTTGCGGCTGTTCATATCCCAGCGCCAGGCAGCGCCGAAGTCGAGATCGCCGTAAGAGACCTTGTCCGTAGCCGGCGTCAGCAATTGCCCCGACACCAAGCCGTACACCGGATCGAGCTGGCCCGAAAAAATGAGTTTATCCCAATCAATG
Organism: Saprospiraceae bacterium; assembly: GCA_027030635.1. Lineage (GTDB taxonomy): Bacteria > Bacteroidota > Bacteroidia > Chitinophagales > Saprospiraceae > WGBN01. The sequence continues at coordinate 2,576 of JALVES010000453.1, forward strand.
GATTGCTGCACCAGGCCCGTCTTCATGCCAAAGTGCAAATTGTGATGCGCACCGCCTATGGTATAGCTGAATAAAAAGCCCAACTGCTGGGTATTGAAGCCCGCAAACAGCTCCTCATCCCGCGTAAACTGCAGGCCGAGACCGACGCCCAAAAAGGGGAACTGCTGCTCTAAAGCAAAGTCGTAAGTGCGGAATCCCTTGTCTATGCTCACCCACTGCATGCGACTGGCCAGGGCTATGGAAGTGCCCTCCTGCAAGCCTGTCAGGGCGGGATTCAGGTAAGTGCGGTTGGCGTAAAACTGCGAAAAAGAAGGGTCCTGCCCAAGACCATACCCGGAAGCAAACAGGAGCAAAGCAAAAACGAAGAAAGATTTGATACAGTGCCAACTACTCAGAGCCGGATGGGGTAAATTTTCGAACATAAGCAACCAGTTTTGGGCAATCACATATCAGCAGGCAAAGCTCCGCTTTGTCGGCAGATGATTTATGTGCTTTCTCACAGTACGAAAATGGCAGAGTTGTCCCCTTTCAAGCATCAACGGCCTGAGTGGAAAAAATGTTCGGTCTAAAGCGCTATGGGTGGGTCGCAGCTAAAGTGGTGACAATGGTACAGCAGGGTTTTCCCCGGCTGAAAGCGGTCTCTAAAGAGGGGTAGATCCGAAGGCTGCTCAGTACTCATAAAGATGCGTAAAGGCAGATACTTTTGAGCCAGCTTGCGAGCATGGGCCTGTGCATCGGGCCCTACAATGATCCATTCATTTCGCCCCTCCTGCTCGGCCAGCAAAACCGTCGCCCAAGCCGACCAGGCAAGCGGATGTTCCGACAAGCGGGGTGCATGGGCTTCCAAAACTTCCCGGGCTACTTCGCCAAAGCGCTCTATACCCAGCGCATGGGCCAGGTAAAACAGAGCATCCGTCACATAAGCTGCTCCCGAAGGCGTCTCGCTATCCCGATCTTCGACCGGACGCAGGATGAGATCGTCTCCGGCTTCGGCCGTAAGGTAAAAGCGCTTCCGATCTTCGTCGTAGAAATGTTTTATAACATACGTCGCCAAGCCGGAAGCATCCTCCAGCCAAGTCAATTGCTGAGTGCATTCATACACGTCTATCAAGGCCCGGAGCAAATACGCCAAATCCGTGAGAAAAGCAGGCGTATGGGCAGCTCGGGCATCGGTGCCCTCACCTACGTATTGGTGATACCACTGTTCATTCCTGTAAAAATGCTTTTTCAAAAACTGCAAAGTTCGCAGGGCGCTTTCTTCAAACGACTTTTCCCCCGTCGCCTGCGCGGCTTTCGCCAAACCCGATACGGCCAGGGCATTCCAGCCCAACAGTAATTTGTCGTCCCTATGCAAAGAAAGTCGCTTTTGCCTGTGAGCGAGGAGTTTTTCTCTGGCTTTCGCCAAATGCTGCAAAAAGACAGACAGTTCCATGCCCAATTCTGCGGCCATCTCTTCGGGCTCTTTCAGGCGCCAAAGGATGTTGCTGCCCTCCCAATTGCCCTCCTCCGTACAGCCATGCATGGCGGCAAACCAGGCAGCATCTTCGCCCAGCAGCTCGCGCAACTCGTCCATACTCCAAAGGTAATAAGCGCCTTCACGCCCCTCCGAATCGGCATCCAAGGCTGCATAGAAGCCACCCTCCGGGCTCCGCAGCTCGCGTTCGAGGAAAGCCTGAGTTTCTCTCAAAGCCCGAAGAAAAACAGGTCTTTTGCTAACCTGAAAGGCCTCTGCCAGTACTCCGAGCAACAGCCCGTTGTCGTAGAGCATTTTCTCAAAATGCGGGATGCGCCAGGCTTGGTCGGTTGCATAGCGGGCAAAGCCACCGCCGAGCTGATCACAGATGCCTCCCTGCAGCATTTTCTCCAGCGTAAACAACACAAAATCAGCAGCTTCAGGAAGCTCTTTTGCATAGCTCCAGGCCAGCATGAAAGACAAAGAAGATACCTGCGGAAATTTGGGCGCACGCCCAAATCCACCCCAAGCCCCATCCCTGAAAGCGCTCAGCCTTTTGTAAAAGTCCTCCAAGTCTGTCGGCTCATTTTCCCTGGCAACGACTTTTGAAGCTGCCGTCTGGCGGCCCTCTTGCAGGGCTTTCATCACCCGCTCTGCTTCGCGCTCCACCAGCTCGCGTTTTTCGTAGAAGTTGTAGACAACCGTCTGCAGCACCTGGCTCCACGACATGCGCCCATAGCGAGGCTCGGGCGGGAAATAAGTACCGGCGAAAAAGGGCTTCAAGCCGGGCGTCAAAAAGACATTCAGAGGCCAGCCACCGGAGCCTGTGAGCAGTTCACACACACGCATATAGATGCGATCCAAATCCGGCCGCTCTTCCCGATCCAGCTTAATGTTGATGAAATGCGCATTCATGTAGGCGGCCACATCTTCGTCCTCAAAACTCTCGTGCTCCATGACATGGCACCAATGGCAGGTGCTGTAGCCAATGCTCAGCAGGATGGGCTTGTCTTCTTCGCGGGCCCGTTGCAGCGCCTCCTCACCCCAGGGGTACCAGTCCACGGGATTGTCGGCGTGCTGCAGCAGGTAAGGGCTCTTTTCGTATTGCAGGTGATTCATTGGCACAGAGTTATAAAAATCCATTGACATGGTCAAACGATCCTGCGACGACGCCATCAATTTGTACGAGTGCTGAGCCTTCCGGCAAAAGCAGGCTCCGTAAAGGCCGCCCGAAAAGCCGGGAAATCGTGTATTTGGAGAGGAGGTGGCGCAAAGGTAAAAAGAGTTTTTGAAAGGTGCAAGTTTTTTAAAAATGAATTTGCACTGTTCACTACAGACATGTCATGTCTTATAGACATGACATGTCTCGCGCGCGCGTCACCCGCCCGCGCACACGCGCACACGCGCGCGCATACACGCGCGCGCGAGAAAACCCCCAAAAAACCCCCAAAAAGCCTCCAAAAAAGCCCCAAAACCCCCAAAAAATCCACTCAAATCCACCACTGCAAAAACACATCAACAAGCCAACCGCAACTCACTAAAAATCAATGACTTATAATGGCCTGATTAAACCAATCAACACGGCGCCACTTTTCACTCCCCGCAAGAGCAGCCCGAAACGCCCGGCCCATGCCCTTCTCCCCACTGCAGAAAAGCCTCATTGCTGCCTTCCAACTGGAAGTAAAACTTGCCGCAGGGCTTGTCGTAATGGCCGATTTCGCGCATGGTTTCGCTCTCGTAGAGGCGGCCGTTGACCATGGTATAGACCACCTGCTCCGTGCTGAAAATATCCTCCAAAGGATTGCCGTCAATGACGATGAGGTCGGCCAGCTTGCCGGCTTTGAGGGAGCCGATTTCGGACTCCATGCCGAGGTAAATGGCGCCGTTGATGGTCGCCGCACGCAGGGCTTCCATCTCGCTCATGCCGCCCTGGTGGAGCATCCACAGCTCCCAGTGTGCGCCCAGGCCCTGCAACTGGCCGTGTGCGCCCAGGTTGATGCGCACACCCTTGTCGGACAGGCGCTTGCAGGACTGAGAGACCAGGATATGCCCGTTTTCGTACTCCTCCTCGGGAATCATCGTACGGTGGCGGGAGCGGCCATCTACAACGCTGCGGGGCGTGAAGCGCAGCAGGCGCTCCTTCGTCCAAACCTCCGTATGCTGATACCAGTAATACTCTCCGTTGAGGCCGCCATAATTGACGATGAGCGTGGGCGTGTTATGCGTCCTGGTAGCAGCCCAGAATTCCAACACATCCTCGTACAAGGGAGCCACGGGAATGTTGTGCTCAATGCCCGTATGGCCATCGGCAACCATACTCATGTTGTGGTAGAAGAAAGAACCGCCCTCCGGCACCACCAGCACGCCCAACTCACGGGCAGCCTGAATGACCTGCTGACGCTGCTCGCGTCGGGGCTGGTTGTAGCTCTTCACCGAAAAAGCCCCATAGGCCTTCGTGCGCCGTATGGCCGAACGGGCATCCTCCAAATTGTTGATGACGGCCTTGAAATCGCCATCTGCACCGTACAGGATGACGCCCGTAGAGTACAGCCTCGGTCCCGTCATATTGCCTGCGCGAATCATCTCCGCCTGAGAGAAAATCATCTCGGAATTGGAGGAAGGGTCGTGCGAAGTCGTTACCCCATAGGCCAGATTGGCGTAGTATTGCCATTGCTTCTGCGGGCTGAGGCCGTAGCGGAAATTCCCCACGTGAGCGTGTACATCTACGATGCCCGGCATGATGGTCTTACCCGAGCAGTCATACACCTTGGCCTTGCGCGGGATGCGTACCTTCGAAGCCGGCCCCACAGCCCGGATGCGATTGCCCTCAACGACGATGGAGCCGTCTTCAATGACCTCCTCCCCTTCCATGGTGATGATTCTGGCATGGGTGAAGGCGATGATGCCTTTCGG
>JALVES010000454.1 GCA_027030635.1 Saprospiraceae bacterium
CGCACTACCGCACCGACAGCTACGATGCCCGCATCTATGCCTACGAACGTGGGCTGTTGGACCAACACGGCATCTCGGCATTTTACGGCAGCGGCCAGCGGCTGCGCCTCAACACCCGCTATAAAATTTCAAAACAGTGGACCGCAGAGTTGGGCTTGAGTTGGGATTTCCAAAGTCAGAAAATTTCGGCTGAAGGAATGGAAATTATGGCGCAGATAGTTTGGAGGATGGAGAAATGAATTGAATATCGAATAATGATTAACGAACTTTGATTTTAGAAGGGGGACAAACGTTAGGTGTCGAAAAATCCGCGAGAACCCGCGTCATCTGTCAGGCTGAGCTTGCCTGCTGCCGAGGCACCGGCAGGCAGGTTCTATTATGTCACTATTGGTCACCGCAATGAACCATCATAAACTAATCCCCCGCCCATCGTGTTCTTTTCAAAACAGACAAAGATTTAAAAACCAGGCGGCTATATGGGCAAAGCAGAAAGGATAGAGCTACAAGTCAACGGCATGGACTGCGTTAATTGTGCTACGGGCATAGAGCGATACTTGCAGCGCAAAGGCGCCACCGATGTGTTTGTAGATTATGCTTCGGGCGAAGTGCGTTTCATCATGCCGCCCGATCAGGGCATCAGGTTAGAAGACATTAAACACGGCATTGATAAGCTGGGCTATACCGTCGTAGAGCCCGAAGACAAAGAGCCTTTTTGGACTTTAGAGCGCAAGCTGCTCGTCAGCGCCATTTTCACCCTTCCGCTTTTGCTGGAGCATTTCAGCATGATGTTTGGGCTGGAATTTCTTCCCTTCCTACACAATCCCTGGTGGCAACTGGCCTTTTGTCTGCCCGTTTTTGTGCTGGGCTTCATTCATTTTGGCAGCAGCGCCCTGGGCTCGCTGCGTGCCGGCCTGCCCAACATGGACGTGCTCATTTTTACCGGCAGCACCGCCGCCTTTGTATATAGCCTCATCGGCACGCTGAACCACAATCCCGACTACATCTTCTACGAAACCGCAGCCACCATCATCACCCTGGTATTCATCGGAAACCTGCTCGAAAAGCGCTCCGTACAGCAGACCACCAGCGCCATCGAAGAACTCAGCAAACTGCAGGTTCAAAAAGCCAAAAAAATCATGCCCAGTGGCGCTGTGGTATTGACAGACTACGACGAGCTCAAGCCCGGCGACCTCCTGCAGGTCAACGAAGGCGACAGCATCCCCACCGATGGCCGCATACTCGAAGGCGAAGTGGAGGTGGACGAATCCATGCTCACCGGCGAGAGCGAGCCCATACGCAAAAAAGCGGGCGACGAGCTCATCGGCGCCTCGGTGGTACTGCGAGGCCACGTAAAAATGGAAGTTACGGCCACCGGAAAAGACACCGTCCTGCAGCGCATGATCCGTCTGGTCAAAGAAGCGCAACGCGAGAAGCCCGACATCCAGCGTCTGGCCGACAAGATCAGCGCCATTTTCGTTCCCGCCGTCATAGGCATCGCCCTGCTCACCCTGCTGCTCGGTCATTTTGCCTTCGGCCTCAGTTTTACCCAGGCGCTCATGAACGCCATCGCCGTGCTCGTCATCTCCTGTCCCTGTGCCATGGGACTTGCAACGCCCACAGCCGTTACCGTGGGCGTGGGTCGCATGGCCC
>JALVES010000455.1 GCA_027030635.1 Saprospiraceae bacterium
CTTGATGAGGATGGAGTTGGCGATGTCCTGCTCAATGCCGAGCGCCAAACGATCCACATTGGTAACGAACAAATCATCACCTACCAATTGCAGTTTATCGCCGAGGCGCTCGCTCAGCAGGCGCCAGCCGTCCCAATCGTCTTCGTCCATGCCGTCCTCTAAGGAAACAATGGGATAGCGCTTTGCCCAGGAATCCCAAAAGTCCGTCATCTCGGCAGCCGTCAGCTTGTCTCCGACAGACTTCAGGAAGTAGCGCTGCTCTTCGGGCAGATAAAACTCCGAAGCGGCGGCATCCAAAGCAATGGCGATGTCTTCTCCGGGCTTGTAACCTGCGCGCTCTATGGCAGCCATCAGCATCTCCAGGCCCTCCTCGTTGGATTTCAGGTTGGGGGCAAAGCCGCCCTCATCGCCTACATTGGTGGAATAGCCCTTGTCGCGCAAAATGGCTTTCAGGCTGTGAAAGGTCTCCGCACCCATGCGCAGGGCTTCGGAAAAGCGGTCCGTGCCCACGGGTACGATCATGAATTCCTGCACGTCCATGCTGTTGTCGGCATGGGCGCCGCCGTTCAGCACATTCATCAGAGGCACGGGCATCAGGCTGGTCAGCACGCCGCCGAGGTAGCGGTAGAGGGGCAGTCCGCGCTCTTCGGCCGCGGCGCGGGCACAGGCCATGGAAACGCCCAACAGGGCATTGGCGCCGAGATTCGATTTGTTTTCGGTGCCGTCCATCTCGCAGAGCATGGCGTCAATTTCTTCCTGCTCAGCCACTTCCATGCCCACCAGTTCCATGCCTACAGAAAAGGCATTGTCCACAGCTTGCAAAACGCCCTTGCCGAGGTAGCGCTTGGGGTCTTTATCCCGCAACTCAACGGCTTCGTGCTTGCCCGTAGAGGCGCCGGAGGGCACCGAAGCGACCCCTCTGGCACCCATGTCGGTTAAGACTTCTACCTGTACGGTGGGATTGCCGCGGGAATCCAAAATTTCGCGGGCTTCGACAGAAACGATGTGGCTCATGATCGGGATTTCTTTAAAAGTTCTACAAATTCGTCAAACAGGTAACGGGAGTCATGCGGACCGGGAGCTGCCTCGGGGTGAAACTGCACCGAAAAAGCAGGGCGCCCGATGATGCTGTATCCTTCAATGGTGTCGTCGTTGAGGTTGACATGCGTGATCTCCACCACCTCCGCCTTCTCGCGCACGGCCTCGGGGCTTACGCCAAATCCGTGATTTTGCGAAGTGATTTCTGCATGCTTCCGCAAACGGTTTTTCACCGGCTGATTGATGCCGCGATGACCGTGGTGCATCTTGTAAGTCGGCAAATCCACCGCCAGCCCCAGAATCTGATGCCCCAGGCAAATGCCGAAAAGGGGCTTATCTAAGGCCAGTATGCCGCGAGTGAGCTCTACGGCGTATTCCATGGCTGCGGGGTCCCCCGGGCCATTGGAAAGGAAGTATCCATCCGGCGACCACTCCTCCATTTCCCGCAAGGGGGTCTCTGCAGGGAAAACTTTCAGGTAGCAGCCCCGTTCGGCAAGGCAGCGCAAAATATTTCTCTTGACGCCGAAGTCCGCGACAGCTACGCGGTATGGAGCAGTTTCCTCACCCCAAAAATACGGCTTGGAAGTGCTTACCTGAGAAGCCAGC
>JALVES010000456.1 GCA_027030635.1 Saprospiraceae bacterium
ATGCCTGTGCCGAGGTTTCATGGGATACCACGCTGCTCATCCAGGGGCCGCCGCGCATTACGCTTTCGCCCTTGCCGGATTTTTGTGCTTCGGCCGTTTTGGATTTTGATGCGAGCATGGTGTCGGTTTTGGTCAACAGCGATTCTTTGGATTTTCTTTACTGGTCTTTTCCCGGGGGACAGCCTTCGAGTTCGACCGACTTATATCCTTCGGGCATTGTCTATGACCAGCCCGGGCAGTACGAAGTGCAACTCATTGTGGGCAACGCTTGTGGGCAGGATACAGCTGCGGCTTCTTTCGTGGTGCAGGATTTGATCAGCCTGACGCCGCCTCCGGCCTCTTCGGCCTGTGATGGGGATACCTATTTGACTTTGCCCGACATCTCGCCTGCCGGAGGTCAGTGGTGGGGGCCGGGCTTGGTGGGTGGCGACCACTTTGACCCCTCTTCCGTGGGCGCAGGCACTTACACCTTGTATTACAGCTATGGCATTGAGAGCTGTGCCGATACCACGAGTTGGGAAGTTGTCGTAAATCAGGGGCCGCAGGTGCAGGCCGGCAACGACCTCGTGCTCTGCATTTCGGACGATCCCGTTTTGCTTTCGGCCACGCCCGCAGGCGGCCAGTGGACGTTCCCTCCGGATGCCGTTATGGATGGCCTGGCCTTTTTGCCGGAAGCTTCGGGTGAAGGACTGTACGAGTTCGTCTATACCTTGACGGATGCCCAGTCTTGTACGGCCAGGGACAGCCTGCGCATTCAGGTAACGGGCAATGTGCAGGTTGACTTCACCACTGACAGTGAAGTGTGTGAAGGAGTGGAAATTTCTTTCGAAGCAGCTACGGACAGTCTCTCCTTGATTTGGGATTTTGGCGATGGGCAGACGGCCCAGGGGGCGAACGTCTCACATACCTACGCACAGGCAGGCACTTATACCGTAAGCCTCACGCCCTCCGATCCGAATTTGACCTGTCTGCTTCCTTCCTCACAGCAGGTAGAGGTCTTGCCTCAGCCTCAGCCCCAGTTGAGCCTGAGCGTGCAAAGCGGTTGCGAACCCTTAGACGTTTCCTTCCAAAATGCAGGTTCTGTGGCCGTAGAAAACTGGCAATGGGATTTTGGCAATGGCCTGACTTTCAACGGCTCCCAACCCCCGGCTTATCTGACGTATGAGAGCATAGAGAACGACACCACTTTGTATGTAGTTACCCTCACCGGCAGCAATAGCTGCGGGCAAGCCCAGGTCTCTCAGGCGCTGACGGTTTATCCCTTGCCGGTGGCCGATTTTGCCATGGCCTTAGATACGGGTTGCGCCAGCGTGTCGGTGGAGTTTCTCGACGGCTCTTACGGCAGCCCGCAAAACTGGCAGTGGGATTTTGGGGATGGAAGTATGTACGCGGGTCCGCAGCCGCCGGTACAGCTCTTTGAAGGCGATACCATACCGGTAACTTATACCGTGAGTCTGACGGTCAGCAATGCCTGTGGAAGCGATGAGGCCTCGGAGCAGTTCACGGTTTATCCCGAAGAAGTAGAGGCTTTTTTCAACCTCAGCAATCAGCAGGGTTGTGCGCCCTTCACAGTGGAATTAGAGGACTTTAGTACGCCGGGTACGGTGGTGAGCTGGGAGTTTAGCGATGGAGGCACGGCT
>JALVES010000457.1 GCA_027030635.1 Saprospiraceae bacterium
GCTCAATCCGAATGCCCCGTACTGGTCATTCCTGCCAACTTCATTTTCCGCCCCATCCGAAACATCCTCATCGTAGGGGGCGAATACCAAAAACTCAACCCCACCGTGCAAAGCTGCATCCTGCGCATGAGCCTCAAATTCAAAGCAGATCTCCACTACATAGATGTGGAAGAAAGCGGCGCATCCACCTGGGCGCTGAGAAAAGAACTGCTCCACGACAGCAACTTCCTCATCCAAAAATCAGTACCCGCAGAGTACATCTACGAACTCCTGCCCGAGTATATCCAAGAACACCAAATGGATCTAATCGTCATGATCGACAAAAGACAAAACCTCTTTGAAAATCTCTTTGAGCACGCCTACCAGCAGGGTAGCCTGCAGCAAATAGACGTGCCCCTGCTGGTCTTTCACCGCCATTATCTCGAAAAGAAAAAGGAAAAGAAAAGAAAAAATGGACAAAGCCTGACTTTCCACAAACGATTCGTAACCTCTTAATGCCCCCCCTGCTCCTGCTCAACAGGCACTTGCACAAACGACATTAAAGACATAATCTCCTTGTGAATGTCCAATAAACGGCAACTCATGCTGTGCAGTTGCTCAAAATCGTGGCGCAAACTCATCAGGTCGTCCGGAACATTTCTCAGGTTGTTCACCTTGTAACAGTGGCATTTAAACAAACCCTCTATCACCTTCTCCAACTCCGAAGCCTCCTGCTGCAAAGCCTGTATGCGCGCCTGATTGGTCAAAATAGCCGAAAACGAAAAACGCTTCTCCGGAACAACGAGCTCGCCTCTCTGCAAATCCGTACACACCAAATCCCATACAGAAACCTCCAGCACCTCCGCCAACGAAAAAAGACTCCGCAGCGGCGGCTCCGCACAACCGCTCTCATAAGAAGCTATACGCCCCCTCGTCAATCCGGTCTGCCGAGCCAACTCCTCCTGACTCCACCCCTTGCCACGACGCAAATGGCGGATGTTCGCTCCCAAAAATTCCGGCAAACCCGAACGACAACTCATAAATCCTGAGATTTTTCGATGAAAACGCCCCACTTAACGACCAACGACTGCGCGAAATAGAAAAATAATGCGTATTATTTGGGCAGGCATGAAACCCGCTCGTTTGCATACAATAACGCCCCCGCCATGCAAAAGTTCATGGGTACAACTACCGGAGCTCAAAGGAGGCTCTAAACTTTTATGCAGCAAAGGTATCTCAAGCTCAGACTTACGTCTTAAGTTTGCGCGAACTGTTAAAGTTTGCTTAAAATTATTAAAAATCAATCTAAATTGTCAAAAATACATACAACCTTCCGTTGCAAAGGTGTATCTTTGTAAACGAAAATGACAATTGCGCAGCCTGACAGCAGGCTGACGCAAGCAAAACCGGAAAAATTATGAACAGCTACATACAAGATCAACTCGAGCAAGTCAAAAACTCTTTGCGAGCTTTTGCACTGAAGTTGACGGGTAACATGGCCGATGCCAACGACCTCTACCAAGATACCGTGCTTCGCATTCTCACGAATGCCGAAAAATACCGCCGTGGCACCAACTTCAAAGCCTGGGCAGTAACCATCATGCGCAACATCTTCATCAACAACTACCGCAAGAAAATGCGCCGTGGCACCATCCTGG
>JALVES010000458.1 GCA_027030635.1 Saprospiraceae bacterium
GACGCCATACCAGCCGCTCATGAAGCTGACGAAGTTGCCGTTTTCGTCCTTGCGTTGTTCGTCTGTGGGTTCGAGGAAGGAGATGTCCTGGTCTTCTTCGAAGTCGCAATTGTTGAGGGTGGTATAGCCCGGGTAGAAGCCGAGGCGTACCTGGTAGATGGCACCGCGGTCGTTGCCGATGAGTTCTTCGAGATTGATGGCATAGCGCGTCCAGCCGTTTTTAAGGGTTTCGCCTTCGGAGGCTTTGAGTTCTATTTTTTTGCGCAGTACGATTTCGCCTACGCGATGCAATTCGGAATCGCCGTTGAGGCTGTTGGTTTGCAGGAATTGGAGGACGTTGTTGTGGTGGATTTTGAAGATTTCCAGTTCGACGGCTTTGAGGGCGCTGACTTCAAAGGGCAGGATGAGGCCGCGGGAATCGGGCAGGATGACGCCCTGGCCGCTGATGCGCAGGCGGGGTTTGGCTTCTTCGGCGCTGAGTACAATCTGTTGGGTTTCTTTGAGTTTTTTGCCCATGCTGTTTTGGAGGCCTTCGGCTACGGTTACGCGCCAGTCGCCGGTGAGGGCCTGGTTTGGGTAGATGTAGATGTGGTTGCCATCTATGGTGGTTTGGAAGGAGCCGTAGTAGGATGTTTGTTGGCTGATGTTATAGAGGGAGATGAGGCCGTTGGTATTTTGGTTTTCGAGCAGGGGGTCGGAGAATTCGAGGACGATGCGTTGTTGGGGTTGGCTTTCGAAGCGGTAATTTGTCAGGGAGAAATCGCCGAGTTCGGGGATGTTTATTTCGAGTGTTTCTTTGGATTTGGATTGTACGGGGCTGCCATCGAGGGTGAGGGTGAAGGAGCTTTTTTTATCTCTGCGCAGGATGTCCTGCACGGTAAATTGGTGTTCGGTCGGAGAGAGGTGTACCCATTCGACGGGCAGTCTTTTGCCGTCTTGGCTGGCGTTGATGGTTTTTTCTACGTTTTCGTTATTGACTTCATCGGTGGCATAGAGTGTTCCTTTCCAGGCTTGTTTGGAGAGGTCTTGGGGGTTGGGCGTTTGCAGTCCGGTGGGTTGGAGTGCGAGGTTGATGTCGCGGGTACGGAAGGAGAATTTGAGGCTTCGCACGGAGCGGGGCGCTTTGGGGAATATTTCTCCCAGTTGGAGGGTGGCGGTGTAGTTTTTGGCGGGTTCTAAGAGTTCATCGGGGGTAAAGACGAGGGTGGAGGGGTTTTCCCAGTATTGTTTTCCCGCGACTCCCGGGATGCTGAGCAGTTCTTTTTCGATGGTTTGGCCGGCTTGTTCTTCGGTTACGGCTTTTTGTGCGAAGAAGACTTTGATGGGGGAATTTCGGGAGATGATGCCGGAGGTATAGGCATAGATGAAGGAGGTAGCTTCTTCGGGAATTTCGGTGGCGGTGTCGTCTTGTGGTTTGTTGTTGCAGGCGGGTGTGAGGAGTATGGCGCCGAGCAGAAGGGCGATGAGCAGGCGGGAGAGGGTGGTGTGATTCTTCATAGTGGGGTTTGTTTTTTTGAACACAATTTTTTGATGTATGACAGACGCCAAAAGCCTCATGCCGCGAGTGTTTCAGTGGCAGGGATTTTGGATTGGCCCAATATACGGAAAAATGCGATTTTGCGTTTATTGGGCTTG
>JALVES010000459.1 GCA_027030635.1 Saprospiraceae bacterium
ATTTTGACATAAGGCATCACCGGAAGCAACACAAAGCGATAGTAGCGGGTCTCAAAAAGCTCAGCGCCCCCTGCTTCCTTCCGGATGAAGTAGTATAACGGGTTCTTCCGGACATATACATTGTACACCCCAAACGCCACAGAGCGCAATTTTCGACCGCTTTCTAACTCATAAATACCGCCCACATCCATTCTGTGATAAGCCGGCATGCGGAAACTGTTCTGCTTTTCCCCAAACGGAACCTCTACAACAAAGGGAAACTGAGGGGGGAAATTGGAGTACAAGAGGTTCAATTGATTGAACTCGTAAAACTGATGAGGCAGCGTAACCGCCATGCCCGAGCGCCAAATCCACTGCGCAGACCACGTCCAGTGTTCGCCTTTTTTGTAAACAGCCTGTATGTTGAAATTGTGCCTGCGATCGTAGCGATAGGGGTAAGGAGCACCACCATTGATATCCTCAAACTGCCGCAGCGTTTTGGAAAGACTATACACTGCCCTCAAAGTCCAGGACTCCCCCCGCCAAAAAGCCGACGCCTCCAGGCCATAAGACCAACCACGGCCTTTTAACACGTGATTCTGCCAGTTTTCGGCATCTATGTCCGTAGAAGCCCCCTGGTTAAAAACCAACAGATTGTCCATAAACTTGTAATACCCCCCAAGGCTCAAATACCACCGCTCCCTCCAACGGCCTTTCCACCCCAGATGCCCGCTCCAACTATACACCGGAGCAATCCGGCGCGTAGAAGAAACCCAAATGTCCCTCGGCAGGCCAATGCCCGAACTGCTCAACAAATGCAAAGGTTGAAAAAAGCGCCCCGCCTCTCCATACAACACATGCTCCCACCGGCCTACAGATGCCTGCCAGGAAAGTGAAAGCCTGGGCTGCAAAGCAAAATAAGTGTAATTCTTCAGCAACAAAATGTTATGCCTCAAACCGATGTTCCCACGCCAATGAGCACCCCAACTAAACTCATCCTCGAGATAAAAAGCCACCTCTCTCGACAATTGCGGCCTCTTAGACAGCAAATCCTTAATCACAATGTCTGTGGTATCCACACGCACAAGCTGATCCAAAAACACCACTGCCGGCTGAAAGCGATGCCAAATCACCGAACTCCCATAACGCAGATAATGCCGGGGCGAAAGCGCCAAATCGGCATCTATCTTGACCGACCAATCCCGGTTGTTCGAAGAATAACCCCCGAGCAAATCCACATTCTGATCCTGCATAGCCCCCACATAACGCTCAAAACTGAACTGATTCTCCGCATCAAAGAGAAACCTGCTGTACGTGGCCGTTACATTGATAAACAAACGCTCGCTCATCTCGCGGTTGAAACGCAAAACCGCTATGCGATTGCCCCAAACGGCCAAATCCCTTAAATACTCACTACTTGCAGTGTCCCCTTCGGTCTTGTCCAAAAAAGACTCATTCCTGAAATAATCAATACCGTGGTAATAGCTCAAAAACAACCTGTTCCCCTCCCCCAATCGGGTGTTCAACTTGGCCGTCAGATCATAAAAGTAATAGCGGCCCTTGTTGCGTGCAAGCCCGCCTCCTGTACCGGAATACCGCCTGTATAAAGGCTCGTACAAATCCAGCAACGAACGCCGAAAAGACAAAAAAAACGAACTCCGATCCCTCACAAGCGGCCCTTCAAACAACAAACCCGCAGAAGTCAGCCCCAGATAAGCATCCAGATGCTTCTCCCGAACATTCCCCTCTCGCGTGCGCACGTCCAAAACCGAAGAGGCCCGCTCGCCATAACGCGCCGGAAAAACATGACTCCAAAAGCGGGCACTGCGCACCACCCTGTCGTCAAAGACCGAAAACAAACCCACCATGTGCGAAGGATTATACACCGGTACGCCATCCAACAAAACCAGATTCTGATCCACGCCTCCCCCGTGTACCGACATCCCCCCAAAGCCATCGGCCCCCGTCTGCACACCGGGCTGAAGAAAAATCCTCCGAAACAAATCCCGCTCACCGCCCAAAGTGGGCAAGGCGTCTAAATCCCCCCTGTCTAAGGACTCTCCCTCAGGCGGATTTCGCATCAGCATGCGCGACAAATCCGTAGCAGGAACAATCACCGGCGCCAGCAACAGAGAGGGCTGCATGGCAACCTCCAACTCCATATTCCCCGATAAGGACAAATACTTCTTGAAAGGCTGATACCCCAAATAAGAGGCGCTGATCTTTCTTCTGCCTTTCGGCAAACGCAAACTGAAAAAACCATAAGCATTGCTCACCGTCAGGCGCTTCAGCCCGGCATCGTAAACGTAAGCCCCCGCCAAAGGCTCTCCGGTCTCGGCATCCCGTACATAACCGTGCAACACAAACTCCTCCTCGGTTTCTTCGACCAAAATGACCACCAGCCCTCCCTGTACTTCAAACCCCAGACCGCTGCCATTCAGCAACAGCCGCAGGGCATCCTCCAGACGCATATCATTTGCCGAAAGGCTCACCAAATAATCTTCGGGAATAATGCTGTTGCTGAAAGTCAGAGGAGCGCCCGCATCTATCAAACGGTAAAGCGCCTCCTCTAAGGGAAGACGCTCAAAGTGAACATTTAAACGCAAGTCCAGGGGACCCTGAGCATACACCACGCCGGCTGTCAGCCCCCACGCCAGAACCAGCCAAATTGTAAAAGCGCGCATGCTCGGAGTTTATGGTCAGGGCAAAATGAACCCGCCGCCTATTCGCATTTGCCACCTGACAGATGCCAAATGCCTTTGTCATCCCGCCACATCTTCCAGCCGAGGTGTGCCTGGAGGGCTTTCAACACATCTTCTAAACCCGGGTGGTCATTGAAAGACAAAGTCTGGCGGCAGGACAACAAATGCTCAATCTCCCTGCGGTCAAAGCGCACTTCAAAAAGCGATTCCAACTCATCCAAGACCTCCCGCAAGGGCGTTCCGCGAAAGACCAGGCGACCTGTCTGCCAGTAAAACGCATTGGGATGGTAATTCGCTTTCTGCAAACTGCCTTTTTCGGGATCATAGGCTGCAGCTTCTTCTTTGACCAAAACCAAACGCTTCTCAACACCCTTCACCTCATAGGCCACTTTGCCCTCTGCCACCAGCAACTTTTCACCGCTGCCGGGCCGGCTGCGATAGTCAAAGCGCGTGCCCAAAACCTGTACATGGCCGTAGTGCCCCTGCACCACAAAAGGATGCGCAGGGTCTTTGGCCACCTCAAAATAAGCCTCGCCCGATAAGTACACTTCACGCCTGTTACCAAAAGCAGCGGGATAGCTGAGCGTCGAACCTTCCGACAGCCAAACCTGACTGCCATCCGGCAATGGCTGTAAAAGCACGCCCGAATGGGCAGCAGCCGTAAGCATCTGCGCTCCCTCTCCGGGCATGAAGAAGAAATAAGCAGCTACGAGCAACAAAGCCACCGAGGCCACCGCAAGCCAGCGTCGCCACAAAGGTTTCACCTCCGGCTGAGCCTGCAGGCGCTGCTGCAGCCTGGCCCAGGCAGCATCTCCATCCACTTCAAACTCCGGCGGAGCATACAGCCCGCTCACGCGCCAACACTCCTCCAAAAGCGCAGCCTCCTCGCGAAGCGCTTCATCAGATGCCAACAAAGCCTCCAATTGCTTCTCTGCTTCGGGAGAAAGCCCTCCGGTCAGCTTGCGGGCCATAAGTTCTACTAATTTGTCGTTCACGCAGTTTTCTTTTGTTCAAATGTAATACAGTTTTTTGAAACCGCTGAGGTTTCAATCTGTATTTTCCTGTCGGGACAAAGCCCACAGGCTATATCTGTCAATCACACAACACGCCCCATGCCCTTACCCCCTACCTTTTATCCCGCTTTTTTAAGGGCAACTGATCTTTTAACATTTCGCGCAGCAGCCGCAGGGCTCTCGTCATCTGATTTTCCACGGTTTTCACCGAAATGCCCAGCTCTTCGGCGATTTGCTTTTGCGAGTAGCCCTCAAACCTGCTCAGCACAAAAACGAGGCGCGTGCGCGGCGGTAAAGCATCAACGGCCTGTTGGACTTTTTGTTGCAACTCGGCCTCCTCTAAACTCCGCCGGGGCTGCTCTGCCCCTTGCTGCTGCCGGCCTGCGGCTTCCTCCCGCTCCCGCCTCAGCTTCTGATCGCGCAATCTGTTCAGGGCTCTGTTGTGCCCCGAGCGCTTCAAATAAGCCCAAAGAGAAGTGTTCACCTCCAGCTCGTCACGCCTGCGCCACAACTGCACAAAAACCTCCTGAGCCAAATCCTCCGCCACAGAAGCATCCCGAACCAACAGGAAAATACTCCTGCACAAAGGCTGATAGTAAGCCTCAAAAATGCAGCGCAAACCCTCCTGCGGCTGCTCGCGCAAAAGTGCCAACCATGCTCCTTCCTTGCTTCTTTGGTCTTCCATAAACTGCGTCAAAGATAAAAAGATGCGCAAACTCATTTGCCGAAAGGCATAAAGTACCTATCTTAACGCCCTGTTTTGGCATAGCCACCCATTCACAAAACACAAAACATATGAAAACACCTCGCCTTCTCTATGCACTGCTCTTGATGCTGTTGCCTTTGATTTCTTTTGCACAGGAAGTCCAGGAACAAGCCCCCAAAGGCTTGGACGAACGCATCAACGAATGGATAGAACCCTATACCAAGGCCATTACCCTGGCAGTATTTTATCCCCAAAACCTTTATGATCCGGAAGACACCATGACTATGCCCCTGGTCATCATCTTTCTGCTGCTGGCAGCCACCTTTTTCACCTTTTACTTCAAATTTGTCAACATCCGCGGTTTCCGCACTTCGGTGGAGACGGTCAAAGGCACCTACAGCAAAATTGAAGATGAGGGTGAGGTCTCTCATTTTCAGGCCCTTACGGCAGCGCTCTCCGGCACGGTGGGCCTGGGCAACATCGCCGGCGTGGCCGTGGCCATCTCTCTCGGCGGGCCGGGCGCCACTTTCTGGATGATCGTCGCCGGCTTCCTCGGCATGTCTTCCAAGTTTGTGGAGTGTACCCTCGGCGTAAAATACCGCGATGTGGGGCCCGACGGCACCGTTTACGGCGGCCCCATGTACTATCTCAGCAAGGGCCTCAAAGCCCGCAATCTCGCCGGCCTGGGGAAAGTCCTGGCTGCATTTTTCGCCATCATGTGTATAGGCGGCTCTTTTGGCGGCGGCAACATGTTTCAGGCCAATCAGGCCGCCCAGCAATTCAATAACCTGGTTGGAGCCACCTCCGGCAACGCGGGTTTTCTCTTTGGCCTGGTCATCGCTGTTTTCGTAGCCCTCGTCATCATTGGCGGCATCAAGCGCATCGGCAAGGTTACGGAGAAAATTGTCCCCTTTATGGTGGGCATCTACCTGCTGGCCGCCATCATCATACTGGTCGTCAACTATGCAGGCATCCCGTCCGCTTTTGGCAAAATATTCACCCAGGCCTTCACCCCCATGGGCATAACAGGAGGGTTTGTGGGCGTCCTCATCCAGGGCTTCCGGCGTGCGGCCTTCTCCAACGAAGCCGGCATAGGCTCGGCAGCCATCGCCCACTCGGCCGTGCGCACCAACTACCCCGCCAGCGAAGGCTATGTAGCCCAAATGGGCCCCTTCATAGACACCGTGGTCATCTGCACCATGACAGCCCTCGTCATCATCGTTACGGGTACTTACAACAACTCCACCGGCGACGGCGTAGCCCTCACCTCCGAAGCCTTCCAAACGGTACTGCCCTGGTTCCCCTACGTGCTCACCGTGGCAGTCATCCTCTTCGCCTTCTCCACCATGATCTCCTGGTCTTACTACGGCCTGCAAGCCTGGATGTACCTCTTCGGCCGCAGCAAAGTGGCCGACCTGACCTACAAGCTGCTCTTCTGCACTTTCGTCGTCATAGGCGCCTCCGCCAGCCTCCAAAACGTCATAGACTTTTCCGACGCCATGATCTTCGCCATGGCCGTCCCCAACCTCATCGGACTTTTTCTGCTGACACCCGTAGTAAAAGAGGAAATGAAGCGTTATCTCAATGCCATCCGCCAAATGAAAGAAAGCGGAAAAGTCTAAAAGAACCTCAGCGCCTCCCGCAAAAACATTAGACGGGAGGCGCTGACAAACGCTCAGTCATGAAGTACTTTACTGCAAGCCTCCTGTTTTTTCTGGCTTTCGCCAAATGGTGCCCGGCCCAAAGCGCACCCCAATTCCGGGCCGCAGGCCAAGAAGAACACTACGTACTCATCCTCCTCTCCGACGTCTGGGCCAATTCCAAAGAAATCGCCGGCCAGGTAGCCCGCTACAACGAATTGCTGCCTTCCGGCAAACCCATCCACATGCAACTCTATCGCATCCCCTTCCTCAGCAAACAACCGGTCATCACCCTCTCCGGCTTCGCCAACCAAAATGCCGCCGAAACCTACTGCCAAAAACTCATAGACGACCATCCCGATTTCCTCAAAATGCAAATCGTTACAGCCGTATGGCCCGTAGCCCTCTCCAACTTCAACGAAATGCTCCGGAAAAAATCCGCCGAAAATTATCCGGCTTTTCTGGAGAAATTCTATACGGCTTTTATCATATAGCATTTCGCGGGTGGCCGGTTCTGCTCCCCCGTCACGTGTCACGTTCATCACGTTCCTCACGCTCATCGTCAGAATCACAGCCTCAACCGTACGCGCGCTAAAGCTCGCGGTACTAATTGGCGGGCTAAAGCCCGCCCAACGATAAACGATAAACGATAAACGATACACGATACACGATACACGATACACGATACACGATAAACAATAAACGATCCCCCCCGATTCCCCCGATTTCACCAATTCCCCCGCTTCCACCAATTCCACCAATAATGCCATTCCGTCACCTCAATGCGCCATTTTGACCGT
>JALVES010000460.1 GCA_027030635.1 Saprospiraceae bacterium
ACCAGGTACCTTGGGCTACTTTTTGCTCGGTTTTTTGGAGTTCGGCTTTCATGTGGGGGTGTTGGCAGAAGCGTTCGCGCAGGGCGAGGTCTATGCGTTCGTGCAGCCAGTGGATGGCCTGGCGCTGTCTGTTTTGAGTGAGGAAGCCGGAGCTTTGCATTTGTTTTTGCCAGGCTTCGGTGATTTGGCGGACTTTTTCGATGCCTTTGCGGTAGAGGGCGGAGATGGTGATGACGCGGGCTGTCCATTGGCTTTCTTTGGGGGGGAAGAGGTGGAGGGCGCGCTGATACTCTTTTTGGGCGCGTTGGGCGGCCTGGATGCGTTCTTCATCGGCCTTGTTGATGGCGATGAGGTCGGCCATTTCCACGATGCCTCGTTTGATGCCCTGTAATTCGTCGCCTGCGCCCGGGATGAGGAGGAGCAGGAAGAAATCCGTCATGGAGTGTACGGCTGTTTCGGATTGACCTACGCCTACGGTTTCGACCAGGATGCGGTCGTAGCCTGCGGCTTCGCAGAGGAAGATGAGTTCGCGGGTATTGGGAGCTACGCCGCCGAGGGCGCGTCCTGCGGGCGTAGGGCGTATGAAGGCGCGGGTGTCGGCAGCCAGTTGCTGCATGCGGGTTTTGTCGCCGAGGATGCTGCCGCCGCTGATTCGGCTGGAGGGGTCTATGGCGAGCACGGCGGGGCGGTGCCCCTGAGCGATGAGCTCCAGGCCAAAGGCTTCGATGAAGGTGCTTTTTCCGGCCCCCGGCGTGCCGGTGATGCCTATGCGCAGGGAGCGCCCGGCATGAGGCAGGCAGCGGTCAATGATTTCGGCGGCAAGTCTGCGGTGTTCGGGCCTGGCGCTTTCGACCAGCGTCATGGCCCGTGCCAGCATGATGCGGTCGCCTCGCAAAATGCCTTCGACGTATTGGCTCGGACTGAAAGAAGGTTTTTTCGGCATTTGCAGGATTTAGTGGTCTTTTAAAATGTTAAAATCTCATTCGGGCAGGCCGATGGAAATTTTAACATTTCGTAACTTTCTGAAAGTCAGTGAGTTACAAAGCGGTTGTTTTTTAACATTTCCCCTTTTCTGTGGCATTTTGGTTAAAGTTGATTTAAAGTGGTTTGTTGTTCTTGTTTGTTTGGAGGGGATGTTTTTGCTTTGCGTTTGTCTTTACAGGCTTTTTTTGTCGGCGGTCAGCGACATTATCGGCATGTTTAATTTCGGTATCATCGGGCTCCCAAGCTTGTTGCTGCCGCCGACAAAAAAAGAAGCAAGAAAGAGCGTGTTGAGGAGGGCTGCCTGCGGGCAGCTCTCCTTTTTTATTGGCCTTTGAAGTCGGGT
Source organism: Saprospiraceae bacterium (assembly GCA_027030635.1). Lineage (GTDB taxonomy): Bacteria > Bacteroidota > Bacteroidia > Chitinophagales > Saprospiraceae > WGBN01. The sequence continues at coordinate 1,328 of JALVES010000460.1, forward strand.
TTTCGTTTTTCGAGGAAGGCCTGGACTCCCTCTTTGAAGTCATGGGTTTGGCTGGCGGCGATTTGGAGTTCTTCTTCCATGGCCAGTTGTTTGTCGAGGGTGCTTTCTAAGCTTCTGTTGAGGGCGCGTTTGGTGAGCCCCAGGCCTTTGGTGGGCATTTGAGCCAGTTGGGAGGCCAGGGCCAGGGCTTCGCTCATGAGTTTTCGGTCGGGGACGGCGCGGTAGATCATGCCCATGTTTTGGGCTTCTTTGGCCGGCACTTTTTCTCCGGTCATCATGAGTGCGGCGGCTCTTTGGAGGCCGATGAGGCGCGGCAGGAAGAAGGTGCCTCCGCTATCGGGGATGAGGCCGATTTTGCTGAAAGCCTGAATGAAAGAGGCCGATTCTGCCGCGAGGACGATGTCGCAGGCCAGGGCGATGTTGGCGCCGGCACCGGCGGCCACGCCGTTGACGGCACAGATGACGGGTTTTTCCAGACTGCGGATGTGTTGTATGATGGGGTTGTAGTGCTCGGAGAGGATGGTGGCGATGTCGGGGCCGTTTTCGGCGACGATTTCCTGCAAGTCCTGGCCGGCGCTAAAGGCCTTTCCTTCGCCGGTGATGATGACTGCCCGTATTTCGGGCGGGCCTTCGCGGCCTTCTTCTGTGCATTCTTTGAGGTATTGCTGCATGAGCAGCGCCATCTCGCGGTTGAAGCTGTTATAGACTTCGGGGCGGTTGAGCCGGATGGTGGCTATGCCGTTTTCTACGGAGAAGAGGATGCTGTCCATAGGGGTTTGTTTCTAACTTTGAGGTTGAGGTCTCTCGTTCCTGATGTCTGCGGGCGTAGAGAGATGAAATCTTTTTCAACGACAAAGATATTTAAATTCTATCCGGGGCAAAACTGTCTGGCCTCTTTTGTTTTTGGGCTTTTGTGCTCTTTTTTGAGACAGATTCTTCGGAAAAATGTGACGTTTATTTGACATATTCCAAAAAGTTCTTAGTTTTACCGCGTCAAAGTGGCTTGTAACGCCCTTTGAGGCAGCAGGTCAGATTGCTGCGGTGAGCGTTTTCCGCCGGCATTCGGGCAGGTGGAAAATGCGTATTTTGTTCAGGGATTGATAACCAGGAATTCACTTTGCGCCTTGCTAAAAGGCATTCTGCACCCAAAAACTGTGATTTGGTTGACCAAAACCAAGCGTGTTTCACTCTCCCTGAGGTCTGTAAAGACACGGGCCGGGAGGCAATCCCTGCAATTTTGATGAGAACAAGAGCTTGCCTTATTGATAAAATGGCGGGCATAAGGTTGTCTTTGTTCTTCAGGTTATAAAACCGGTAAGGAACATGGAGTCAGCCTGACATTTTTTAACCAAAACATTTGTTTTATGAAACGTTTATTACTCTTAACCGTTGCAGTGCTTTGCATGGGCTTTACCCTACAGGCCCAACGCACCATTTCGGGAACAGTAACGGCTTCCGATGGCAGCCCGCTCATCGGGGCTACGATTTGGGTCAAGGACATGATGACCGGTACTGTTACCGATTATGACGGAAAGTACTCCCTTGAAGTGCCTGCAGGCGCTGAGACTTTGGTGTTCAGCTATGTGGGTTATGCCTCCCAGGAAGTGCCCATTGGCGCCTCTGATGTCATTGATGTCGTCTTGGTAGCCGGTGAGTCTCTGGACGCTGTGGTGATTCTGGGTTCTCGCTCCGGCGGGCGTACCAAGTTGACCACAGCCGTACCGGTGGATGTGATTGGCGCCAAAGCGCTGAGCACGAACCCGCCTGCACCGCTGACGCAGATGCTGCAGTATTCTGCACCTTCTTTCCACAGTACGCCTCAGACCATCTCCGACGGTACGGACCACATTGACCCCGCCACTCTGCGTGGTTTGGGTCCTGACCAGACTTTGGTGTTGCTCAACGGCAAGCGCCGCCACACCAGCTCTCTGCTGAATGTGAACGGTACGGTGGGCCGTGGTTCCGTAGGTACAGACCTCAACACCATCCCCTCCGCAGCCATTGAGCGCATTGAAATCCTGCGCGATGGCGCTGCCGCCCAGTATGGCTCCGATGCCATTGCCGGTGTGATGAACATCATTCTGAAGAAAACCACCAACACAGCTACCATCAACGTGGAAACGGGAACCAACCTGCCCAACTTCCTCAATGGTCCGAAACGGGCTGCCGGCGTTGTTCCGGAGTCTTTGATTCCCACTTTCAATCGCGATGGCCAGACTTATAAGGTCTCTACCAACTTTGGCTTTGATGTAGGCAAAAGCGGCTGGGTCAATGTAACGGGCGAATACTACAACCGCGCTTCGACCAATCGCTCCGGCAACTATACCGGCTCTGTTTATCCTGACGGCTATGACGATGCTTTGCCCTTGGATGAGTTTTATCGCATTCTGCAGGAAGAAAACGGCTTTGCCGAGCAACAGGTCATGGAAATTGGCAACTCTGCCGTGCGCAACGCTTCGGCTTTCATCAACGCAGGTTTCCCCATAGGAGATTCCGGCGCAGAGATCTACGCCACTTATGGCGTAAACTATCGCAATGGCGTAGCCCGCGGTTTCTATCGCTTCCCGGCTGCCCAGGTGAAAGTGGTACCGCAGTTGTATCCGAATGGCTTCTCTCCGCAAATTCACTCCGACATCTTCGACAACTCCTTTATCGTAGGCGTTCGCGGTGAAATTGGCGGATGGCATGCCGACTTCAGCCAGACGCATGGATTCAACAAGTTCCTCTTCACCATCAAGAACTCCAACAACGCCTCTATGGGTACGGCCTCTCCGACTTCTGCTTATGCAGGTGGTTTCTCCTATGGCCAGGACCTGACCAATGTGGACTTCTCCCGCGAATTTGATTGGGGCATTCCCGTGAATGTCGCTCTCGGTGGTGTCTTCCGCCTGGAAAACTACCAGATCTTTGCCGGAGAAGAGGCTTCTTACATCAATGGCGGTGTTGAAAATCTGTGGATGATCAATGGCGATAGCACTTATGTAGCCGGCGCTGCCGGCATCCAGGTGTTCCCGGGCTTCCAGCCCCAGAATGCCCTGAATAAGAACCGCAACAGCGTCAGTGGCTATGTGGATATGGAATTTGACATCACCGATGCCTTCTTGCTGGCCGTTGCCGGTCGTTATGAGAACTACAACGACTTTGGCGATGACTTCAACTGGAAAGCTGCCCTGCGTTATTCCATCACTGAGAATTTCTCAGTGCGTGGTTCTTACAGCACGGGCTTCCGCGCGCCTTCTCTGCATCAGGTTTATTTCAACAACCTGAGTACGCAATTTGTAGATGTGAATGGCGAACAGGTAGCCGTACAGGTAGGTACTTTCAACAACGAGAGTAGCGTAGCCAAAGGTTTCGGCATTGAGCCTCTGAAGCCCGAGACTTCCACCAACCTCGCTTTCGGTATGGCCGGCCAGTTCGGCGATTTGACGCTTACTTTGGATGCCTATAAAATTGACATCCAGGACCGCATCGTGATTTCCGGTCGCTTTAGCCCGGATGATGTGCTGCAAATCAATGGTACCGATACGCTTTATGCCGGCGATATCCTGACGCCCCGCGGCGCCGGAGCTGCCCAGTTCTTTACCAATGCCGTATCCACCACTACCCAGGGTATTGATTTTGTATTGGGCTACAACACCGCCGTAGGTGATGGCAACCTCAGCTTCTCTCTGGTGGGTAACTTCACCAAGACGGAAGTACTCAAAGATGAGAACGGCGTGCCCGTCATCAACACTTCACCTCTGCTCGAGGGTCTGGAGAATACCGTCTTCAACCGCGAAGAAGTCTCTCGCCTCGAAGTCGCTCAGCCGCGCAGCAAGATCGGCCTGTCCATTCAGTATGATATGGGCCGCTTCTCTGCCCTTTTGCGTGCTACCCGCTTCGGTTCCATTCAGTACATCCACCCGTCTGAAAGCACCGATCCGAAAGATTGGCTGACGAACGAATTCACCGGCCAGCCCGAGTCTCGCGACCAGACCTTCTCTCCGAAGATCGTTCCCGACATCGAGTTTAGCTATGGCCTGGGTTCGCACTTGCGTCTCGCCGTAGGTATGCGCAACTTCACGAATACGTATCCGGACATGCACCAGCATTCCGCTAACGTCAGCTCGGGACGCTTCCTCTTCAGCCGCCGCGTACAGCAGTTTGGCGTACAGGGAGCATTCCTCTACACTCGCCTGACGGGTACTTTCTAAAAAAGTTTTTACCTTGCGGGGTGCTTCACGGCGCTCCGCGTTTTTTTCTTTGCAAAACGCAAAACCAACGCGGGGTCGGCGCTTTAAGCGTCGGCCCTTTTTATTCTTTCTTTCATCTTTGCAGTATGGAAAAATGGATTCCGCTTCCGGTAGTTTTGTTTGGTCTTTTGCTTTGCCTGCTGACTGCGCCGGCGCAGGTGGCTGAAGCACAGCTTCATCAGGATGTGTTCTCCGATCTCGAGGGGCAGGCCCTGTTAGATGCTTTGGAGAATGCGTATAAGCCGGCTTTTACCCTCGGCAATTCGGCTGCGAAAGACACCCTCTATGCCGTCATCTACCGCTTGCCTGGCGACAGCCTGAGGGGTGTTTATACCGGCTATACCATTCATTTGCCGCAAGGCGAAGACCCCTCCCAGGCTGCTTTTGCCCAGGACATCAATTTAGAACACACCTATCCCAAAAGCCAGGGCGCTGCCGGCGGGCAGCAGGAAAGCGATATGCATCACCTCTTTCCCACCCGCGTGGAAGTCAATGCCGACCGCGGCAGTCTGCCATTTGGCGAAAGCCCCGATGACCAAACCACCAAATGGTACTACCAAACGCTGGAGCAGAGCAACATCCCCTCTTCCAACATAGATGCCTGGAGCGAGCTCCTTGAAAACAGCCTGTTTGAGCCCCGCGAAGACCACAAAGGCAATGTAGCAAGAGCCATGTTTTATTTCTACACCATGTACCGCGATGCCGCCGACCAGGCCAATCCCGATTTCTTTGAAGAACAGCGCGCCACCCTCTGCCAATGGCATGCGCTCGATCCGGTGGACTCCCTGGAGTGGGAGCGCACTTTCCTCATCGCCCACTACCAGGACGACAAGCCCAACCCCTTTGTGCTGGATTGTACCCTGGTCGCACGCAGCTATTGCAGCGAGTTCGATTTGCCCTGCCTTACGGCAAATGAAAACCCGCAACTGCCGCCGGGCTTTAGCTGGAAAGGCCTCTCTCCCAATCCCGCAGACGACGAACTGCAATGGCGCTTCCATCTCGATGAACCGCTCCATCTGCAGGCCACGCTCCTCAATGTTTTCGGCGCCCCCCTTGCCCGCCTGATTGACAAGCAGCTACCCGCCGGCGCCTATGCCGAACGCTTAGACGTCTCTCAACTGCCCCCCGGCATTTACTACCTCCGACTGCTCGTGGAGACGGACGGGGGCGTGTATTTGCATGTGGAGAGGGTGGTGGTTTTTTGAGGGTTGTCTGTTGTCTGTTGTCTGTTGTCAGTTGTCGGTTGTCGGTTGTCGGTTGTCGGG
>JALVES010000461.1 GCA_027030635.1 Saprospiraceae bacterium
CCGGATGTGCCTGTGGTTGAGTCGGCGCGGGAGTATTTTCGGGAGACGAGGGGTGTGGAGAGGGCGCTGTCGGTGGTTGGGTGGTTGAGGTGGTTTAGGGGGGCGTTTAGCGTTTAGCGTTTAGTGTTGAGCGTTTAGTGTTGAGTGTTTAGTGTTTTTTTGTTGGCAGTTTACAGTAGGGGCAGTGCCTGTGTGTCTGTAGGGACGTGCTAATAGGACGTGCCAATAGGACGTGATAGACCGCGGGCTTCGGCAAACTCAGCCTGACAGATGACGCGGATGACGCGGACTTCGGCAAGCTCAGTCTAAAGGTTTTCGCGGATTTTTAAGCCGGTCTAACTTGACACCCCATTTTCCTGGGGAGGCGGGAGGGCGCCCCTTTAGGGGTCGGGGGCGAGTTCGGCTGTGCTCACTCACCAGCGGGCGGCCAGTGCTCGGGAGCGAGTTCGGCCCTGCTCACTCATCGGCAGGCAGGCTCAGTCTAAAGGTTTTCGCGGATTTTTAACCTGTTTAACTTGATAGGCTGTTTTTCAGAGAATGCGTGTGGTTTGACGTTTTTATTGTTTATCGTGTATCGTGTATCGTGTATCGTTGGTTTAATGTTTAGTGGTTTTGTGTGATGAACGTGATGAACGTGACGAACGTAAGTAGCTTAGCGACAAATGAAAAATCTGTGTAATCCAATAATCTGTGTAATCTGTGATTCTGACGATGGGCGTAACGAACGTGATGAACGTGATGAGCGTGATGAACGTGATGAACGTAACAAACGCAACAATCACAACCCAACCACGCTTGAATACGGACTTAAGCCCGTTAGGGCGACATATATTATAGCTCGTGGCGTAAGCCTCGAGCACCTTTTTAGCGACAAATGAAAAATCTGTGTAATCCAATAATCTGTGTAATCTGTGATTCTGACGATGGGCGTAACGAACGTGATGAACGTGATGAGCGTAATGAGCGTGATGAACGTGATGAACGTGATGAACGTGATGAACGTAACAAAGCCATGCCTGAACACAGGCTCCTTAGCGTCTTAGCGTCTTCAACTTCGCGTCTTAGCGAGAAATAAAAACGTGATGAACGTAACGAACGTAATGAACGTAACGAACGTGACAAGTGTAACGGGACCATGTCGGGATACAAACTCACCACGGAGTTCACGGCGTACACGGAGAGGACACGGAGAAACTTGATAAACACATAAACTAAACACTAAACGCTCAACACTAAACGCTCAACGCTAAACGCTAAACACTAAACGCTAAACACTAAACCAAAAAAAAGGGCCACCCTCCGGTGGCCACCTTTCAAAACAATCTCATGAAAAAAGCGAATCTTGTGCCGGCTCTCCGGCTATATTTTCAGACGCCCCGGCAGGGCGGTTCTGTTCAAAGTAAGGTGGCGCAATGGCCACCCTGACTTTCCCTTCTAAAATCCTTTCGGATCCAAATTGAAATTGTATCTTGCCATGAACTTTTTCAATCTGCTACACTTACTTACAAGCAACAACCGTGCCAAAAATGAGACAGAGCCGCTTTTTGCCGAAAAAAAATTTCTTTTCACTCCTTTTACTCCTTCTGCTTGCAGCCTCATGCCGGTCTCCGGAGGCTGAAGAAA
>JALVES010000462.1 GCA_027030635.1 Saprospiraceae bacterium
TGATTGTCACGCTCATCACGCATCACGTTCGTTACGTTCGTTACGTTCGTTACGTTCGTTACGTTCATCACGCTCATCGTCAGAATCACAGATTACACAGATTGAGCCCCGATTCCACCGATTAGGCCGATTTCACCGATTTCACCGATTTCACCCTCCATCGTCAGAATCACAGATTACACAGATTAACGGATTTCACAGATTTCCTGTTCTTCACTAAGCTGCTCACGCCCGTCACAAAAAACCACTAAACATTAGACCAACCCTAAACGCTAAACGCTAAACACTAAACACTAAACCCTCAAATAACCATCCCCGCCGCCACCGTCTGATGCGTCGCCTCATCAATGAGGATGACACTGCCGGTGATGCGATTGCGGCTATAGGGGTCCACGAAGAGGGGCTGCGTTGTGCGCAGGCTGATGCGGGCCACGTCGTTCATTTTGATTTCGCGGTCTTCGAGATTGCGGTGGAGGGTGTTGATGTCCATTTTATAGCGGATTTCTTTGACCAGGCAACGGGCCGTGCGGGTGGTGTGCTGAATGATGTACTTGCCCCTCAGACGCAGAGGCTTGTTGTCAAACCAGCAGATCATCAGGTCTAAGTCCTGGGTAACCTCCGGCATGTTGTTGGGACGCACGATCATGTCGCCGCGGCTGAGATCCAGCTCGTTTTCCAGGCGAATGACCACAGACATGGGCGGGAAGGCCTCCTCCACTTCGCCATCGTAAGTATCTATGGCTTCGATCTTCGAGCTGAAGCCCGAGGGCAGCAGCATCACCTCATCGCCCTTTTTGAAAATACCTCCGGCAACCCGCCCCGCATAGCCGCGGTAGTCGTGAAACTCATCCGTGTTGGGACGTATCACCAACTGCACGGGAAAGCGGCAGTCAATGAAGTTGTAATCGGAGGCGATGTGTACGTTCTCTAAGTAATAGATGAGCGTGGGGCCTTCGTACCAGGGCATGTTTTCGGAGCGATGCACCACATTGTCGCCTTTCAGAGCCGAGATGGGGATGTAGGAAACGTCCTTTACATCCAGTTTGGCCGCAAAGGCCTCAAATTCATCCCGCAGTTTTTCATAGACCTCTTCGCTGTAGTCCGTCAAATCCATTTTGTTGATGCAGACGAGCAGGTGAGGGATTTGCAAAAGCGAGGCGATGATGGCGTGGCGGCGCGTCTGCTCCAACATGCCCTTACGGGCATCCATGAGGATGAGCGCCACATTGGCCGTGGAAGCCCCCGTTACCATGTTGCGGGTGTACTGAATGTGCCCGGGCGTATCGGCAATGATAAATTTGCGCTTGGGGGTGGAAAAGTAGCGATAAGCCACATCTATGGTAATGCCCTGTTCGCGCTCGGCCTTGAGGCCATCCGTCAGCAGAGCGAGATTCACCTCTTCTTCGCCGCGCCGCCTGCTGCTCTCCTCAATGGCCTCGTACTGATCCTGATGAATGGCCTTGCTGTCATAGAGCAAACGCCCGATGAGCGTGCTCTTGCCGTCATCTACACTGCCGGCGGTGGTGAAGCGTAGTAGTTCTGTGTGCATAGTTTATAGTTTACTGTTTACAGTTTACAGTTTACAGTTTATGCTTGACAATTATAAATCAAAAAGCGTTTTTTAACCTAAACAAACCACCATACACTACCAACTGTCAACTGTTAACTGTTAACTGTCAACTCCCATCAAAAATATCCCTCCTTCTTCCTATCCTCCATAGAGGTTTCCGAGCGCTTGTCGTCGGCTCGGGCGCCTCGTTCGGTGATGCGGGTGGTGGCGATTTCTTCGATGACTTTTTCCAGCGTATCGGCTTCGGAGAGCACGGCGCCGGTACAGGTCATGTCGCCTATGGTGCGGAAGCGGACTTTATAAGTCGCGGGGGTTTCTTCCGGTTTCTTTTGCAGATATTCCGAATCGGCCAGCAGCACGCCGTTGCGCTCTATGCAGAGGCGTTCGTGGGCAAAGTAGAGCGAGGGCAGGGGTACCTGCTCGCGATGCAGGTACTGCCAGACATCCAACTCCGTCCAGTTGCTGATGGGGAAGACGCGAAAGTGCTCGCCCACCTGTTTTTTGGCGTTGAACAAATTCCACAACTCCGGCCTCTGATTTTTGGGGTCCCACTGGCCGAACTCGTCGCGGTGTGAGAAGAAACGCTCTTTGGCGCGTGCCTTCTCTTCATCTCGACGGCCGCCGCCAAGGGCGGCGTCAAAGCCGTGTTTTTCGATGGCTTCGAGGAGCACGGCCGTTTGCAGGCCGTTGCGGCTGGCGTGGATGCCCCTTTCCTCATGCACCAAACCCCGGTCAATGGCATCCTGGACGGAGGCTACGATGAGGCGGAGGTTCCACTTTTCCACCAACTCATCCCGAAAGGCGATAGTCTCCGGAAAGTTGTGCCCCGTATCCACATGCAAAAGCGGAAAGGGCAGGCGGGCCGGATAAAAGGCCTTGCGGGCCAGGTACAGCATGAGGATGGAGTCCTTCCCGCCGGAAAACATCAGCACCGGATTCTCAAACTGGGCTGCCACCTCGCGTATGACGAATATGGACTCTGCTTCCAGCTCCTTCAAATGGTCTAATTGATACATATCTTGCGTTCGCTAATCACTTTTTGAAACAAGGCCTCCACCGAGTCCTCTATACTTAATTTGTCGGTATCCAGGGTTAAAAAGGGCTTCAGCGGCTCTTCATAAGGAGCGTCAATGCCCGTAAATTGCCGTATCTCCCCCCGACGCGCCTTGGCATACAAGCCCTTGACATCCCGCTCTTCGCAAACCTCCAGCGGGGCTTTGACGAAGACCTCGAGGAAGTCCTCTTCGCCTATGATCTCACGAGCCATTTGCCGGATAGCGCGCGTAGGGCTGATGAAAGAGCAAATGGCGATGAGGCCGGAATTTACATAGAGCCTGGCCACTTCAGCTATGCGCCGGATGTTCTCGCGGCGGTCTTCGGGAGAAAACCCCAAATTGGCATTGATGCCGCTGCGGATGTTGTCGCCATCCAGCACCTGAGCGAAATAGCCCTCCTCAAACAGACGCCTCTCCAAAGCAGCTGCTATGGTGCTTTTGCCCGAGCCCGAAAGGCCCGTCAGCCACAAGACGCAGGCGCGCTGGCCGAGGCGTTTTTCCCGCTCGGCCCGGCTCAAAAGACGGTCGTATATGGGGTGTATGTTCGACATCTCGCAGGGCTCCGCCGACGATCTGTCGGGGGCAGATCGGGCTTTCACAAATAATTTTTTCAAAATGTCGCGCATCAAAAACGCTACATTTTGTTTGGGGCTCTATGTACTGCAAGCCTCTTTTCAGTGGCTTTCTAAATCCTTTCCAGGTCCTCTTTCGGAATCTCAATGGCGATGTTTTGATCCAGGTTTTCCAGACGCATCACAAAGACATGCTTGTTCTTTTGCTTCGCCAAAACACCACGCTGATTCATAAAAGGACCTCTCACCACCCGCACGCGGTCGCCCACCTGCAGGTTTTGGTTGAACAAAAATACGCCATACTCGGTTTGCCCGAGAATATAGCGCAGCAAATTTATTTCGCGCTCGGGAATGCACAACAAATTTTTGCGCACCCGCAAAAATCCCTTGACTTTCTCCGTTTGCAAAACGGAAAGATACTCCTCATTGACAATCTTCACAAATACATACCCGGGAATCAAAGGCAGCTCCACCAGCCTGGGCCTCTGCCTGGAGTAATGCCGCATCTTCTTCTGCAGGGGCAAATAAGTCTCTATATGCTTTTTGGCCAAAAGCTCTGCCGCCATTTTTTCACACTTCACTTCTACCCAAACGGCAAACCACCTCCGCTCCGTATCGTGCAGATGATTCTCGGGATACAGATAAGAATGCCTGGCTTCCTGTTTACTGCGCTTGGTCATTGGTTTTCAGGGTTTTTGGGGTTTTCATGCTCTTAGAGCCTCCAATATACTAAATCTTCGTTTTGTGGCTCATAAATACCCTTCAAATCCATCAAAATGAAGGGCTTTGTTGCAATGGAGCGGAAATAGTCCATATCGAGCTCCTTGTACTCATCGTGATGAACGGCTACAATCACGGCATCGTAGCCGTTCGAGATCTCGTCTATCAGGGTCAGTTTGTACTCATGCGCCACCTCATTGGGCGAAGCGTGAGGGTCGCTCACGTGTACGTTTACCGAAAAACCCATGAGCTCGCGCACCAAATCCACCACCTTGGAGTTCCTGATGTCGGAAACGTTTTCCTTGAAAGTAACTCCCATGACCAGCACCTTGGTATTTTGCGGGCTCTTTCCCTGCTGAATGAGCATCTGCACCAGACGCTTGGCGATGAAGGCCGGCATCTGATCGTTGATACGACGGCCGCTGAGGATGACCTGGGGGTCATACCCCAGTTGTTTGGCCTTGTGCAACAGATAGTAGGGGTCCACACTGATGCAATGCCCGCCGACCAGCCCGGGATAAAAGCGCAGGAAGTTCCACTTCGTACTGGCTGCATTGATGACCTCCCGCGTGTCAATCCCCATCTTGTCAAAGATGATGGACAACTCATTCATGAAAGAAATGTTGAGGTCGCGCTGGGTGTTTTCAATCACCTTGGCAGCCTCGGCCACCTTGATGGACGAAGCCTCGTAAATGCCTGCCTCTATCACTTCTCCATAAACGGCAGAAATGTTTTTCAAAGCCTCCTCATCGCTGCCCGAAACGATCTTCAGAATCTTCTCCACCGAATGCTCCTTGTCGCCCGGATTGATGCGCTCGGGCGAATAGCCCAACTTAAAGTCCACACCCGCCTGCAAGCCCGACTCCCGCTCCAGAACCGGCAGACAATCCTCTTCCGTACAGCCCGGATAAACAGTAGATTCGAAAACCACATAATCGCCCTTCTTCAGGTTTTGCCCCACTGTTTTCGAAGCCCCCAGCAAAGCCCGCAGATCGGGCACCTTATGGTCATCCACAGGCGTCGGCACGGCAACTACAAAAAAGTGCGCTTCTTTCAGGTCTTCGGGCCTGGCCGAAAAGCGAATGTCGCGATTCTCAAAAGCCTCCGGCTCCAGTTCATTCGAGGGGTCCAGGCCCTGCTGCATCATTGCAATCCGCCCGGCATTGATATCAAAACCCAGCACGCGAAAATATTTGGCGAAAGCCAAAGCAAGAGGCAGGCCTACATAGCCAAGCCCCACTACGGCAATGGTTTTCTCCTTTTTCTTCAATGCCTCGTACATCTTTAACTGCATGGTTTCATTCAGTTTTCAGTCGTTCATTTTTTGGACCCGGCCGTCTTTCAACACGTATTCCTCGCCACTTTCAGGGCAGATGGGCTTTTGACTTTCGTCAAATGTAAGCCGGTGCCCATAAGCGCTCATCCAGCCGATTTGGCGGGCGGGATTGCCCACCACCAGCGCATAAGGCGGCACGTCTTTCGTAACCACAGCACCCGCTCCCACAAAGGCATAAGCCCCTATGCGCCTGCCGCAAACGATGGTGGCATTGGCGCCTATGGTGGCTCCGCGCTCCACATACGTCTGCGCATACTGCCCCTGCCGGTTGACGGCGCTGCGCGGGTTGATGACATTGGTAAACACCATCGAAGGGCCCAGAAAAACATCATCTTCACAAACTACGCCTTCGTAAATTGAGACGTTGTTTTGCACCTTCACATTGTTGCCTAAGCGCACGCCCGAAGCCACGAAAACGTTTTGCCCCAACTTGCAACGCTCACCGAGGACAGCCCCGCTCATCAGATGGCAGAAGTGCCAGATTTTGCTGCCGGCCCCTATGCGGCAGCCCTCATCCACAAAAGCGCTGGAATGCACAAAGATAGCATCACTTTCCATAAGTCAAACCATTTTTGAAAACAATTTATCGGCCACATCCTGCCCGATAGACAGAGAGGAAGTAGCCGCCGGCGAAGGCGCATTCAACACGTGGATGATGCGCTCATCTTCCAACACGACAAATTCATTAATCATACTGCCATCAGGGGCAATGGCCTGGGCCCGCACGCCCGCCCCGCTGCGCTCCAAATCCTCGTAGCCCACTTCGGGAATGAGGTGCTGCAGGGCCCGCACAAAAGCGCGTTTGGAGTAGGAGCGATGCAGCTCGTCTATGCCCGTGCGGTAATATTTTGCCGCAAGGCGCAAAAATCCCTTGTACGTCAGGGTCTCCGCCAGCTCGGAAAAATTCACCTTCCGGCGGCTGTATCCCTCCCGTGCAAAGGCCAAAACGGCGTTCGGCCCCGCTTCTATGCCGCCCCGCATCATGCGGGTATAATGCACGCCGAGAAAGGGAAAGGCGGGATTCGGCACGGGATAAATGAGGTTGTTGACGAGATGCTCCTTCTCCCTGCGCAGCCGGTAGTACTCCCCTCGGAAGGGAATGATTTTCATCCCCGGCTCCATGCCCGTCATGCGCACCACCTTGTCGGCATACAGGCCCGCTGCCGTGATGAGATAGCGGGTTTGCAACGCTCCGGCAGAGGTGATGAGATGGATTATCAGCCTTTCGGCAAATGTAGCCCGCAGTGCATGCCCCCCGAGAAAGACGCCGCCTGCGGCCTGAATCAGCTCCATCAGCTTTTCTGCCACGCGGGCATAGTCCACAATGCCGGCCTGGGGCACCCAAATGCCCTCTAAGGCAGCCACATGCGGCTCGTGCTCCCGCACCTCCCCGGCCGACAGGATGCGTATGCCCTCCAAGCCGTTCTGCAGGCCGCGTTGATAAATCTCTCGCAGACGCGGGCGCTCCTCTTCGCGGGTGGCCACGATGACCTTGCCGCAGAGTTCGTAAGGCACG
>JALVES010000463.1 GCA_027030635.1 Saprospiraceae bacterium
CACCGACCCCTCAGGCCCCTGGACAAACCTGAGCGGCCCGCCCTACGAATATGAGGCAGTAAGTATCAACACCCTCTTCTACTATCAGGTAAGCGATGCCACAGGCAATACCGTCTCAGGTCAATACTCCATCTCTCCCTGCAACACCATGTATGGAAACATCGAAATCACCTACAACAGCGATGATACTTATAGCTTCACGCTTATCGGTGAGGGCAGCGGCATAGACTGCTCCACTTTTTCCATAACAGGAGACCTCTCCATCTCCAACCTTCCATTCGACACCCTCAGCGGCCCGTTTGGCCCCTTCCCCTGCAACCAGGGCCTGAGCATTTCACTACAGCCCGACTGTCCCGATTATTGCCCGCATATCATCAACCTGGGGCCACTCTGTCCCACTGCCTCCTGCCCCTCCTCGGATGAGCTCTGTGTAAGCATCCTGCCCCAACCCGAAGCGGCCTTTTCCACAACGCCCGCCGCCGTCAACGACACCATCACCCTCTGCGCCCAACAAACGCTCTCCATAGAAAACAACAGCAACGGAGCCGCCACCTACATCTGGAATTTTGGCGACGGCCAGCTCTCCGCAGATTATGAACCCGAACACACCTACCTCAACCCGGGCTTTTACGAACTCACACTCATCGCCCGAAACTCCTGCTACTGCAGCGATACGAGCACGCTCATCGTACACGTGCAGGATGCCTTCATCCCCGACATCTCCTGCCTCGGGACGCTCTGCGAATGCATGGAAATGACCTACACCACCTCCGCCGATTGCGGAACCTACATCTGGAATGTCAGCCCCCAGGGCAGCATCATTGACGGCGGAGGCCCCAACGACAACTTCGTAACCGTCTTCTGGAGCCAGGGCCCCGAAGGCTATATCGAACTCACCACCCCGGGCTGCGGAGCCACCTGCGACCAAACCCGGCGCGAGTACATCCCCATCATCTCCCAAAGCGCCCAAATACAGGGCAATACCGAAGTCTGCTTCCAATCGGTGGAAGAGTACTCCATCACGGAATACGAAAGTGGCACAAGCTTCAACTGGTACGTATCCGGCGGAGGCACCATCCTCAGCGGCCAGGGTACGCACCGCATTACCGTACTTTGGGAAGACCAGGCCGACATCCTCGGCAACCCGCAGTGGGTGGGCATAGACTACGACAATTGCTATCTGAAATGCGGCGGACAAGACACCCTCGACGTTTTCATCCTGCCCGAGTTCTTCATCGAAGGCCCCATCGCCGTTTGCGAAAGCAGTACGGAAAGCTTCTCTACACACAACACCATCAACGAAGGAGCCGTCTTCGCAAATTGGCAGCTCATGGATGAAACCGGCACCACAGTCTGGAGTTCCGCAAGCCCCGCAGCTGCCGTCAGCGTCCCCTTCAACCTCCCGGGAGGAAATTACACACTGCTCGCGCAAGCCGATAATCCCTCGGAAGTTTGCCTCGATGAGTACCGCCTTTTCATACAAGTGGAAAGCGCTCCTCCCGCCCTGCTCGGCATCAACGGCGCGCTCGAAGTCTGCCCGGGCACGCCCTACCTCTACGAAGCTACCGGCTCTCTGCCCGATCACAACATCCAATGGATTGTCAACAATACAGGCACAACCCAAGAGCTCGGCGGCAACCCCATCATCGCCAACTGGGGCGATACCACACCCTACGAGCTCTCCGTTTTCCAGACCGGCAGCTCGGCCCTGCAATGCCCCTCCGACACCATCCAAATCAGCCCCCAGCCCATCCAACCCTTTAGCATCAGCGGGCCTGCCGAAATCTGCCCCGAAGAGACGGCCGACTTCTCCATCCCCGCCTTCGAAAACTCCAATCCCGTCTGGAGCATCAGCGATGAAGAAACAGCGCTCCTCCTGTCCGGTCAAAACACAGAGCAAATTTCTGTTCAGGGGCTGCAAAGCGGGTCGGTAACCATTAGCGTTTCTGTCTGTGGCCTTTCGGCAAATGCTCAAGGACCCCTTTCGGCAAATGCAAACCTGACCATACTGCCAACACCTGCTCCGGTCATCCAGGCTCCGGCCTCCATTTGCAGCGGCGAAACAGCACAAGTGCAAACGACACAGCCCTACAACAGCTATCAGTGGTACGACGAAGGCGGCAACCTGCTCTCTACCGATGCCAGCCCCATGCTTGGTCCCGGCCATTACCTCTTACAGGTGACGGACAATTCCGGCTGCACGGGCGAAACGGCCTTCACCATAGCTGAAGACCCCTTACCCTATGCCCACATCTCCGTGCCCCTTTACGGAGGCTTATGCACCGGCGGAACAGTCAACTTACACGCCACGCAAAGCGAAAGCGGCTATACCTTTCAGTGGTTTTTGAATGGGAGCCCCATCGCGGGCGGCACCAATGCCACTTACACAGCCGACCAAGTCGGCACCTACGGCCTGGTCGTAACCAATGCCGCCGGCTGCACTGCCACCGCCCCCGACATCCAGCTCCTCGCCTGTGAAGATGTGGGCGGAGCATGCGTCAATGGCATCTGTATGCCCGCCGGCATCCCCGGCGCACCCTCAAGCGGTTGCAACATCAACGAATATCCCTCTTACACCAAAAGCGTAACGGCAGATTGCTTCACCCGGCAATTCCAAAACACCACCATCACCCACGAACCCGGGAGCATGAACTGGTACTTCTACGACGCCAATTCCCAGTTGATGAGCGTCTCTACCGATGAAAACCCGACCGTTACCTTCCCGCCCGTTTTGGGCTTTTATCCCATCGTCCAGGCAGCCAACATGCCCAACCTCGCAGCTCCGGGTACCTACTGCCTTATAGGCGTACTCTCTCAGGATACCGTCAAAATAGTACCCGACTTCCAGGTGGAATCGAGCTGCATAGGTACGCCCACTCAGTTCACGGCCATTTCTCAAATCCTGGGTGGCACCATGCCAACCGGTTATTCCTGGGATTTTGGAGACCCCGCTTCCGGTGCAGACAATACCTCCAATTTGCAAAACCCCGTGCATACCTTCAATGCGGCCGGAGACTACGACATCACACTCAGCATCTCTACCGATGACGGCTGCGAGGTCTCCATCACAAAAACCATCACCGTAGAGCCGCCTCCTGCAGTGGATTTCTCCCTGCCGGCTCAGGACTGCGAAGACCTCTCCCTGCAGTTTTCACCCGTCGGCTTGCCGGACAACATCACCGGTTTCCTCTGGGATTTTGACGACCCCGCTTCCGGCAGCAGCAACAGCTCGGATTTCGAAGCGCCTTTCCACAGCTTCCAACAGGCAGGCAGCTACGACGTTACACTCACAGTTACCAACATCGCGGGCTGCTCCAACAGCCAAACGCATACTTTCACCGTCTTTCAAAACCAACTCGCAGGCAGCATTGACGTTCAGCCCGACAGCCTGCTCTGCCCGGGAGATACCGCCATACTCACAGCTCCGGGAGGCCCTGGCCTCCTGAGCTATCTGTGGACCACAGGCGACACCGTACAGGCGATCTCAACGCAAGACGCCGGTGTGTTTGGCGTAAGCCTGAGCGACGAACACGGCTGCACCTACACCCCCGATGAAATTGCCATCTCCCTCTTTGACCTGCCCACAGCAGTCATTCAGGCCATCGAGTACAACCCATATGGCCAGCCCGCAGCTGTTTTTGAAGGCAGCTACACTACCTGCGAAGGCGAAGACATCTTCCTGCAAGTTATAGGCTCACAAGACTACAGCTACATCTGGTCCACCGGCGAAACCGGAGAAGGCATTTCCTTCACCGAAGAAAAGGACAACCTGCTGCCACCCGGCCAGCACGACATCAGCGTACTCATCACCAACCCCGCAGGATGTACCAACGAAGTGAATTTCACCATCACCGTACTTCCCCTGCCCGAAACGCCCCTGCTCGCAGCAGCTCCCGCACCTCCGCTCTGCGAAGGCCTAAGCTCCACCCTTTCCGTTACCAATGTGGACCCGGCCCTTACTTATACCTGGAACACAGGCGAATCGGGCGCTCAAATTGAGGTCATCGCTGCCGGCGATTATTACGTGCGGGCAACAAGCCCCGAAGGCTGCTCCTCCGAAAGTGAGCCGCTCACAGTCAACGCTGCTCCGCCCATCGGGCAAGTGCCCTCCGGCTGCTTCGAACGCTGCGATCCCGACACCATCTGCCTGCCCGACTTCTCCCCGGGCACCGATTTTCAATGGTTCTTCAATGGCGTTCCCATACCCGCTCCCGAAGGCACCGTACCCGACCTGATCGTCAACGAAGACGGCACCTATTTCGTAAGCATGACGGACGCCAACGGCTGCAACTCTACCTCAGACCCACTCACCCTGGATCTGTCAGGCCCCACCGGCGACATTCTCGCTCCCGTCTGGTTTGACCTCAACGAAAATGAAGTCATTGATGTGCCCGACACCCTCGTACCCGACATCAATGTCTTCCTCATCCTCGATGGCATGATCATTGACAACGACACCTCCGACCAATTTGGCTTCGTCCTCTTCGAAGACCTGCCGTCCGAGACCTACCTGCTCGTCATTGATTCTACCACCTTGCCCGAAAACTGGTACATCATCATTGACAGCCTTTACATCACCGTGGAAGGCACTTGTGGAAGTGGAGGCGGGGAATTTCCATGCCTCGGCACAGACCCTCCTCCGGCAGATACCCTGTTGGGCTTCCTGCTCGGCATAGACTGTATAGCCGGCGTGCCACAGGACATTTACTACGAAACCTGTGCAAATGACTTCATCGTCTATGATGGTGAAATAATCTATCCGGGAGAAATGCAAACATTTACGTACACCACTCCCGAAGGCTGCGACTCCATAATTACCGTACACGTCAACGCCCTGCCCACAGATATGCAAACCCTTACCTTCAATGCCTGCGAGGGAAGCAGCATCATCTACAACGGCCAGGATATCCCCGCAGGGCAAACGCAGAGCTTCACCTTTACAAACCAATTCGGCTGTGATTCTACAGTCGTCGTGGAAGTCAATGCCATACCCGCAGAAACCCAGACGCTCTCCTTCAATGCCTGCGAAGGAAGCAGCATCTCCTACAACGGCCTGGACATCCCCGCAGGGGAAACGCAGACTTTCAATTTTGTCAACCAATTCGGCTGCGATTCTGTAGTCGTCGTGGAAGTCAATGCCGTGCCCACAGAAACTCAGACCCTCTCCTTTGATGCCTGCGAGGGAGGAAGCATCACTTTCAACGGCCTGGACATCCCCGCAGGGGAAACACAGACCTTTTATTTTGTCAACCAATTCGGCTGCGATTCCATCATCATTGTGGACGTAAACGCTCTGCCCGCAGAGACCCAGACCCTCAGCTTCCAGTTGTGCCCCAACGACAGCCTGCTGTTCAACGGGCAATACATCTACCCGGGGGAAGAACAGGATTTCGTGCTCACCAATCAATTTGGCTGCGATTCCATCATCATCGTGCAAGCCATGTCCCTGCCCGAAAGCGATTTCCTCGCCGAAGCCATAGATTCGACCTGCTGGAACGACTCCACCGGCAGCATCCTGATCAGCCTGACCGATCAGCCCGTACCTCCTTACACTTACTCCATGGATGGAGAAAATTTCCAGGACGATTCGCTCTTCCAACATTTGCCGCAAGGCGAATATACGGTCTGGATACAGGACGCAAACGGCTGCCTCTTCCCGAAAAACGTCTCCCTGCCCGGCATCCAGCCCTTAACGCTCAGCCTCGACGATGCCACCATTGAATGTGCCAATGAAGGCGCCCTTCTGGAGCCCCTGCTCATCAATCCTTCAGGGACGGAGGTCCTCTGGCAATGGCCCGATAGCAGCGGGGAGAACACCTGGTTCGCCCAAATCCCCGGGGAGTATATGCTCATCGTCTCCGACCAATGTGAGACGCTGCAGGTACCCTTCAACATCAGCTATGAAGCCGACGCAGAGGGCCTGCCGGTTTATGTGCCCAACGCTTTCTCACCCAATGGAGACGGGCTCAACGACTGCTTTAAACCCGAGTTCGCCCCTGATGTCAAGGTCAACACCTACACCTTCCGCGTCTTCGACCGCTGGGGCAACTTCCTCTTCGACGCCACCGGCCCCGACGATTGCTGGGACGGCACTTTCCGCGACCAAATCATGGACCCCGCCGTCTTCGTCTGGTATCTGGAAGCTACCGTCCAATACTGCCATCAAACGGTCTCTATCTTTAAGAAAGGAGATGTGACCATTGTGAAATAGGGCGTATGCAGAGTATTTTCCCAACTTAGGCTTGATTTCAAAGTTGCATGAAATAAATGACACCATCTGACGATTGAACCGTCCTTAAAACCCGCGAAAATCTTTAGGCTGAGCTTGCCGAAGTCCGCGTTCTATTACGGCATTGTTGCCCTACCGTCAATAGTGACATGATAGAACGCGGATGACGCGGATGACGCGGGTTTTCGCGGATTTTTTAGCCGGTTCAACTTGATAGCTTGGTTTCTGATGGAGACAGGTGGCTAAAAATTTAATGAACCATTGTGGACAGAGAAAGAGAAAAAATATTTGGTTGATATTACTGAAGCGGCAAATAAAGCCGCACCGGCCCCTCACCAAAAAGCACCTCATCCAAATGCCCCATCTGCTTCCGGTCGGCAGTGATCAGATGCATGTGTACATTGGAATCGTGATGGGTAAAAATCCCCTTATGCTCCGTAGAAAAAAAGCCTGCGATATCCACTTCGCCTTTTCCGAGCGGATAGTTCACTTGCCCCTGATGAGCTTCCTTGGGAGAGCTGACTGTTTG
>JALVES010000464.1 GCA_027030635.1 Saprospiraceae bacterium
AGCAGCGCCAGCACGGCAGCCTGGCGGGCGTTGGCGGGCGGTTTGAAGCGCTCGGGCATAGGGGCCGGAGCCAGACGTATTTGGGCCGGTATGCCCGGAAGCGGCTCTTGCAGGCGGCGCTCTAAGAGCTCGATGAGAGAGGCGTTTTTTGTGTTGCTCAAAATTGTCTTTCTTTGCGGTGCGAAAGCATAAAGATAAAACAACTTTCATGATTAAGATTTTAGCCAACGATGGCTTACATCCCGCAGGCCTGCGCCTGTTGCAGCAGGCCGGTTATCAGGTGGACCTGGAGCGCGTGCCTCAGGAGAAATTGCCGGAGGTTTTGCCCGATTACGACGTGATCATCGTGCGTTCTGCGACGAAGGTGCGCGAAGATTTGATTGCCCGTTGCCCGCGCCTGAAGATCATCGCCCGCGCCGGCGTGGGGTTGGATAACATTGATGTAGCATTTGCCGAAAGGCAGGGTATAGCGGTGGTCAATACGCCGGGGGCTTCGGCTGTGTCGGTGGCCGAACTGGCTTTTGGGCACATGTTTGCCCTGGCGCGCTATCTGCATCTGTCCAATCGCCTGATGCCGGCAGAGGGGCGCACAAATTTTAAGGCCCTGAAAAAACAATTTTCTTCCGGCATGGAATTGCGTGGTCGTACCCTGGGCGTTATCGGCTTTGGGAAGATCGGTCTGGAGGTGGTGCGCATGGGCCTGGCTCTCGGCATGAACGTGCTGGCCGTGGACCTGCGGGTCGAAGAGGTGCAGGTGGATTTGCGCATTTACGATACCAACAACGTCAGCCTCTCGGTGCAGGTGTGTACGCTGCCTTTTGAAGAGGTGATTCGTCAGGCAGATTTCATCAGCCTGCACGTGCCCGCCCAGGGGAACGGCAAGGCGCTGATCGGCAAAGAGGAAATAGCGAAGATGAAAGAGGGCGTCATCCTCATCAATACAGCCCGTGGCGGCCTGATAGATGAAGAAGCGCTGTTGGATGCGCTGAACAGCGGTAAAGTGCGCGGAGCCGGCTTAGACGTGTTCGAGGGCGAACCCCGGCCGAAGCAGGAGCTTTTGGAGCACCCCCGCGTCTCTGTCTCCCCGCATATCGGCGCCTCTACCGGCGAAGCCCAAGCCAATATCGGACAGATGCTGGCCGAGCAAATCATCAAGCGATTGGCAGGAGTGAGTTGAGAGGGATTTTGTGTCGGCTTGTTGTTACACAATGGTTCATTAAGTTTTGGGATGGCAATATGCCCGGAATTCAGCGCATATCCAATACTCCTTTTATTTTTTGTCAACTTAGGCTTGATTGCAAAGTGGCATAAAATAAATGACACCATCTGGCAATTGAACCTTTGTAAGAGCCCATCTCCGATCCCCGAGCTGGAGCCAAAGCGGAAGATCGGGGAGCGGATTTTTGAAGATTCGCTTATCCTATGGGGCCGGCTCGGGAGCCAACCAATAGGGACGTGATAGAACGCGGGCTTCGGCAAACTCAGCCTGACAGATGACGCGGATGACGCGGGTTTTCGCGGATTTCGGCAGGCTCAATCTGACAGATTTTTTAGCCGGTTCAACTTGATAGCTTGGTTTCTGATGGAGACAGGTAGCCAAAAA
>JALVES010000465.1 GCA_027030635.1 Saprospiraceae bacterium
CTGCGAGCAGGATGGACTCCGAGCCTCCGGAGGTGAATGTCCCCGCTTTGGCCGGATTTCGGACGGGCAGGTGAAAGAGCTCTGCCGCCATTTCAATAATCTTCCGCTCCATCCGCTTAATCCCCGGAAAAGCTCCCGGGTTGACGGCATTGGCTTTGGCATAAGTCTGATAGGCTTCGCGCACCAGTTCGTTCAGCTCATCCCGAGCCTGATAGACGTAGGCGAAGCAGCGGCCCTGCTGCCAGTTGGCATCGTCTTTTTGGAAGCTGCGCAATTCCCGGAGCACATCTTCTTTGGGGCGGCCTTTTTTGGGGAAGGAGGTGGACATGGGTGTTGGGTTTTGTTGGGGTAAAGATAGCGTTTTTAGTTTACCGTTTACCGTTTACCGTTTACCGTTTACAGTTTACAGTTTACAGTTTACAGTTGGTTTTGTGTTTAGTGTTTAGCGTTGGTTTAATGTTTAGTCAGTTATTTAGTTGAGCGTTTAGTAGGGCGGGCTTTAGGCCGCCTGCAAGCTCCGCGTGCTT
The DNA here is from genome assembly GCA_027030635.1 of Saprospiraceae bacterium. GTDB lineage: Bacteria > Bacteroidota > Bacteroidia > Chitinophagales > Saprospiraceae > WGBN01. Next base: position 528 of record JALVES010000465.1, read on the forward strand.
CAGCGCGCGAAGTGTAAAAGCGCTTCAACCCGCGTAGTCCAACAATTGATACACCATAACCCCCACAAAATTACCGAGGGCATAGCCCACAAGGCCGGTGAGTATGCCTGAGAGGATGATGTTTCGGTTGTTGAGGGCTGCGGCTACCTGGGGGATGAAGGCCGGGCCGTAGAGGGCTGCGGTGAGGGTGATGAGGGTGGTGTCGCGGTCTATGCGGAGCAGGCGGCAGAGCAGGGCGTGCAGGAGTACGGTGCCGGTCATGACGACGCCTGTGAATTGAAAGACGGTGCTGCCGTGGGTTTGCAGTTCGCGGAGATTGCTGCTCAGGCCGATGGCTGTGCAGAAGGCGAGGATGGCGTATTCCCCGGCCTGATAGCTGCCCGGCATGTGGCGGATGCGCTTCCAAAAAGAGGCGAGGATACTCAGTAGGGTGAGCAGCAAAAAGAGCCAGGCGGGTTTTTCCAAGCTGCCGAAAAGTGCATAGACCAGGCCGGCGCTGAGGGCGGCTGTGAGGAGGGCAAGCAAGAGGGCAAGGAGAAGTTGCCCGGGCTTGGCCCTGCCGAAGAGGCTGTGGTGAAAGGAGGCTGCCTGCTGATTTTGTTCGCGTGCAGCTTCAGCATTTTCTATCGGAAGGAACTTGCCATAGACCCGTGCTGCGAGCGAGATGAGAAAGAGAAAGAGGAGTCCGCCCCAGAAGATATCGGAGGCGTTGAGCAGGGCAAAGAGCTCTTCGGGAGCGTGGAGCATCAGGCCGATGGCGTTCATGTTGGGGGTGCCGCCGGTATAGACGCCGGTGAGCATGGCGGCCGTGGTGGCGGGCCGGTCTAAGCTGCCGGCAAAGACATGAGCGGCAATGACGGCTGTCAGCACTCCGCTGAAAACCGCTGCCGCAAAGCCCTTCAGGCTGTCGGGCGCCTGCTTCAGCCAGGCTCTGATGTCGGTGGTAAACAGCAAAAGGGGCAGACCGATCAGCAGGGCAGCGTAGGCGAGTTGTTGGGCCAGTGCATGGTCTATGGGCAGCTTGCCTGCATTGCCCGCGAGGATGCCCGCGAGGTAGCAAAGCCCTACGGG
>JALVES010000466.1 GCA_027030635.1 Saprospiraceae bacterium
CGTATCGGACGCGCGCTAAAGCACGCGGTACTGATTGGCGGGCTGAAGCCCGCCCAACATTAAACAACAAACCAACAAAACCGACAACGGACAACCGACAACCGACAACATTCCCCCGCTTCCCCCACTTTCACCGCTTTCACCGATTCCACCGATTCCACCACTTTCACCTATCTTTACCCCATGAAAATCCTTTCAGTCGAACAGATACGGGCCTTAGATGCCTATACCATAGCTCACGAGCCCATTGCCTCTGTGGATTTGATGGAGCGGGCTGCGGGGGTGTTTGCGGATTGGTTTGCGGAGAAGTTTCCGGATGTGGACAGGCCTTTGTACATCGTTTGCGGAAGCGGAAACAACGGGGGCGACGGGCTGGCTGTGGCCCGCATTCTGGCGCGGAGGTATTATTCGCCTCAGGTGATTCTCTGCCGGATTGGGAGCCGTTTGTCGGAAGACTGCGAGATCAATTATCGCCGCTTGCGCGAAATGCAAAGCGTGCCTTTGACCGAGTTGGGTAAGGGGGGGATGCTCCTGCAGGCGCAGGGCGATGCGCTGGACCTGAAGGCGGGAGGCATCCTCATAGATGCCGTTTTTGGCTCCGGTCTGAACAGGCCTGTGGAGGGATATTGGGCGGAGTTTCTGGAGTGGATGAACGCCTATCGGGGGCTGCGGGTATCCATTGACATGCCCTCCGGTTTATTTGCCGAAAGGCCAACAGACAGCCCCTGTATTCGGGCTGATTATACCTTGACTTTTGAACTGCCCAAGCTGGCTTTTTTTCTGCCCGAGAGCGGAGAGCGGGCGGGGGAGTGGGAAGTGCGCTCCATTGGGCTGAACCGCGATTTTATCGCCAAGGCGGAGACGCCCTGGCATTATTTGACGGAGGCGAATTTGCAGCCTCTTTTGCGCAAGCGCCGGCGTTTTGCGCATAAGGGTCATTTTGGTCATGCCCTGTTGGTGGCGGGCAGCTATGGAAAAATAGGGGCGGCTTTGCTGGCCGGCCGGGCTGCGCTGCGGGCGGGGGCCGGATTGCTGAGTGTTCATTTGCCGCGTTGCGGGTATGAAATTGTGCAGGAGGCTTTTCCCGAGGCGATGGCTTCGGTGGATGTACATAAATACGTCTTTTCGCGTGTGCCCACGGTGGATAAATACAACGCACTGGGCATAGGGCCCGGGCTGGGAACGAATGCGATTACACAGCGCGCCTTGCTGAATCTGTTGGAAAGTGCCCGTGAGAAGCCTCTGGTGTTGGATGCCGATGCGCTGAATATGCTGGCCGAGCTACCGGAGCCTCCCTTTGCCGGTGAGGGCAAACAGTGGGGCGGCATGGTACTGACGCCTCATCCCGGCGAGTTTCGGCGTCTGTTTGGGGACTTTCCGGATGCTTTTGCGCGTCTTGCTTTTCAGCGGCAAATCGCTTCTGAATGGGGTGTTACCTTGGCGCTGAAGGGCGCTTATACCTGTGTGGCCCTGCCCGATGGCAGCGCCTGGTTTAACAGCACCGGCAATCCGGGCATGGCTACGGCGGGTAGCGGCGATGTGCTGATGGGGATGATTACGGGGCTGTTGGCACAGGGCTATCGGCCCGAGCTGGCC
>JALVES010000467.1 GCA_027030635.1 Saprospiraceae bacterium
TCATCGTCAGAATCACAGATTACACAGATTATAGGATTACACAGATTTTTCGCTAAGCTGCTCACCCCGTCACGTTCGTTACGTTCGTCACGCTCGTCACGTTCGTCACGTTCGTTACGTTCGTTACGTTCGTTACGTTCGTTACGTTCGTTACGTTCGTTACGTTCGTTACGTTCATCACGTTCATCACGTTCATTACGTTCGTTACGTTCATCACGCTCATCGTCAGAATCACAGATTACACAGATTATAGGATTACACAGATTTTTCGCTAAGCTGCTCACCCCGTCACGTTCGTCACGCTCGTCACGCTCGTCACGTTCGTTACGTTCGTTACGTTCGTTACGTTCATCACGTTCATCACGTTCGTCACGCTCCCCGATCTTCCGCTTTCGCTCCAGCCTGCCTGCAGCAGACAGGCTCGGGGATCGGAGCGCCTCCCATTTCACGCTAAAACGCTAAGGGCTTCTTTCCCCTGCAACTTTTATCTCAGCGACACAAAGTAGTTCTCGCTACATCACGGGGATTAAAGACGCTAAGAAGCCCGTTTTCAAGCATGGTTGTACCCAAATCAAAAATCGTTAATCGTTATTCAAACGGGGCCGACATAAATACCAAACCATTGATAAAAAAACCTTAACTTTGAACCAAATACCATGCTCATTAACAAACAACACTAAACGCTAAACACTAAACACAATGAAACAATTCCTCCCCGCCCTCCTCGGGCTCGCTTTCAGCCTCAATGCCCTGTATGCACAGCAAGACAATTGTGATCTGACCATAGCGCTCGTCCAGGCTGTGGACGAGTCTTGCCTCGGAGCGCAAGACGGCTTTATTCAGATTGCCATCCAAAACGGAACGCCCCCCTACTCCATCCTCTGGAGCAATGGAGACACCACCGCCACCATCAACAACCTCGGTGCCGGCAACTATACCGTTACCGTAACGGACAGTGAGGGATGTACACAATCAGATATACATTACTTTAACGGAATAAGCGGAATTGATGAAATGCCTATTCCGGACGGCGACACAGCTCTTTACCTTTCCATACCTTTTATTCTGGACACTTTCCCTGCCGGAGCCATCGTTTCGGATACCATGCCCTTCGACAATTTTTGCGTCATCATGGAACACTCCTGGATGCGGGACCTGGAAATCAGCCTGACATGCCCCAACGGCAGCACGGTGATTATGCACCAATTTGCAGGACAAATGGGGAACGAGGTCTTCCTCGGCGTTCCCTATGAGGCCGACGAGGGCTTGCCTGAGCCCATTCCCGGTATAGGCTATACGTACTGCTGGAAGGAAAACGCAGCCAACGGCACTTGGATTGAATACGCCAATCTCAACAATCCCGGCACCCTCCCTCCGGGTGATTATGCGCCCTACGAGTCCTTCACCAATTTCTACGGTTGCCCTTTCAATGGCGAATGGACACTCTTCATTCAAGACCTCTGGAGCATTGACAATGGCTATCTCTTTGGAGCCGGAGTGGCAAGCCTGAGTGATTCTATTGTTCAGGAAATTACATTGGGCACCAACTTCCCCCCTTGTATAATGCCTTGCCCTCCCCTGCCTTTATACCAACTCCTGTGCCGCCCCTGGGTGGACTCGCTCATCAGCTTTTACAGCGAAACAACAGATTGCGAACAAGAACCCTTCTACCTCATACAATACGCCTGGGGCGACAACAACGCCTTCTACGGCTTCTCGCACTACGGCACGGACTCCGGAGGAGAAGATTTCTTCAACTGCGAAGGGAATTACATAGGCAGTTGCTTCAACACCATTGCAGGCCTGATGTGCGACAGCATTGTGGATTCCCTGCAGCTCATAGACACCCTTTGGCAGTGCGGCGATCCCCGGCCTTTTGCCGAAATCGCCTTTGAAGCAGACATAGACTCCTGCGGAACCGACATGCACCAACTCACAGCTCTGGTCTCCGGCCCGGGCATTGGCTCCCTCGAGCTGCATTGGAACACCGGCTCTGCCGATGCGACCATACCCGTATCGCTCGACAGCACCTACAGCCTCACGGTAACCAATTTCTTTGGCTGCGAAAGCACGGACACCTTCACGGTAGAAGCCGACCTCGCTCCGCCCCTGGAAGGTTCGCTCATCACCACACCTGCGACAGACAGCACCGCCGGCTGCATCATTGCCCTGCTCATCTCCGACGGCTACCTGCCCTACACCTATGCCTGGGAGGGCATCAACAGCAACGGCCAGGCCGAACCCGGGCCTTTCAGCATAACAGTTACTGACGCTGCGGGCTGCACCCTCTCTTTCAGCGATACCTGTACGATATTAGTAACCGGCACACAACAGCCCGAACAGCTCCCCCTGCAATTCCTGCTCTACCCCAATCCGGTCAGGGAAGAGCTCTACATACAATTAGCGTTCCCCGAGGCCCGCAAAGGCAGTCTGCTCCTCTCCGACCTCTCGGGCCAAATCCTATGGCAACAGGAGTTCAACACCCAAGCCGTCAGTACCCGCCTGCCGCTATCGCATTTGCCCTCCCCTGGCAGGAGGCAGGCGCAAGAGCACCTTGAGCATTTGCCGAAAGAGCACCTTGAGCATTTGCCGAAAGGGCTCCTTGAGCATTTGCCGAAAGGCATCTATCTAATCTCCTGGAGAGACTCCAAGGGCACCATCGTGAGCAAGGCTTTTGTAAAGGAATGAAATTCCATGCCATTGTTATCCACAAAGTGGATAAAGTAAGACCCGACATAAGTCGCTGATTCTCAAATGGTTGCAAAGTTATCCACAAAATGTGGATAACTTCTGCACCTCAGGCTCCAAATCTATCTTGTTTTTACCGTACCTTAGTGCCCGCAATTGGGAGAACGTGCTGTGAGAAAGCTACCGGATTTAACTCATTACGGAAAGTCTCCCTAAGTATTGAACGCGATTTGCCAGGCAACGGCTTTACGGCCGGCTTTGCCCTGTATCGGGTTTGCCCTTACTTTAAGCCCTAAAATACAAGACCATGCTCAAAGACAACCAACGAGAACCACTGTTGCAGGAGAATCCCAACCGCTTCGTACTCTTCCCCATTGAGCACGACGACATCTGGCAATTTTACAAAAACGCCGAGGCCAGCATCTGGCACGCCAACGAAATTGACCTGGCACAGGACCTGACCGACTGGAACGAAAAGCTCAACGACAACGAGCGCTATTTCATCAAACACGTGCTGGCCTTTTTCGCGGCCAGCGATGGCATTGTCAATGAAAACCTGGCCGAAAATTTCGTGCGCGAAGTGCAATACACCGAAGCCCGCTTTTTCTACGGCTTTCAAATCGCCATAGAAAACATTCACTCGGAAACCTACAGCCTGCTGATAGACACCTACATCAAAGACCCCAAAGAAAAAGACTATCTCTTCAATGCCATTCAACACATGGACCTGGTGCGCAAAAAAGCCGACTGGGCTTTGCGCTGGATCGAAAAAGGCAGCTTCCAGGAGCGCCTGATCGCCTTTGCCGCCGTAGAAGGCATCTTCTTCTCCGGCTCCTTCTGCTCCATCTTCTGGCTGAAGCATCGCGGGTTGATGCCGGGACTGTCTTTCTCCAACGAGCTCATCTCGCGCGACGAAGGCCTGCACTGCGACTTCGCCTGCCTGCTCTACAACGACCACGTCGTCAATAAGCTGCCCGAAGAGACCGTGCAGGAGATCATCCGCAGCGCCGTAGCGTTGGAAAAAGAATTCGTCTCCGAAGCCCTGCCCGTCAACCTCATCGGCATGAACGCCGGGCTGATGTGTCAATACGTGGAGTTCGTCGCCGACCGCCTGCTCATGGCGCTCAACACCCCGCCCATCTACAAGGCCACCAACCCCTTCCCCTGGATGGAGCTCATCAGCGTGCAGGGTAAGACCAACTTCTTTGAAAAACGCGTGGGCGACTACCAGAAAAGCGGCGTGCTCAACAGCTCCTCTCAAGACAAGAGCTTTTCCCTCAATGAGGAGTTCTGAGCAGAGCTCACCGCCCCCTATCTGCCCCCGACCTGAAAAAGGTTCTTAAAACTCAAACAAACCACTACTATGCAAGTCATCAAAAGAAGCGGAAAACGCGAAGACGTCAGTTTCGATAAAATCACGGCCCGCATCAAAAAACTTTGCTACGGCCTCAATCCCAAATTCGTGGAGCCCATAGAAGTCGCTAAAATGGTCGTGCAGGGCCTCTACGACGGCGTCAGCACCACCCAATTGGACAACCTCGCTGCCGAAATCGCCGCCAGCCTCACCAGCCGCCATCCCGACTACGCCATCCTCGCTGCCCGCATAGCCGTCTCCAACCTGCACAAAAACACGGATAAGTCTTTCTCCAAAACCATGCGCAGGTTGTACGAATACATAGACCCCAAAACCGGAGAAAAAGCAGGCCTGATCAGCGAAGAGACCCTGCAAATCATCGAAGCCCATGCCGACCGCTTAGACAGCGCCATCATCTACGATCGCGATTATACCTTCGACTACTTCGGCTTTAAAACCCTGGAGCGCTCCTACCTGCTCCGCATGAACGGCGAAGTGGTCGAACGCCCCCAGCAAATGATCATGCGCACAGCCGTCGGCATCCACGGCGAAGACATCGAGGCCGCCATACAGACCTACAACCTCATGTCGGAGAAGTGGTTCACGCACGCTACGCCCACCCTCTTCAATGCCGGCACCCCGCGCCCCCAACTCTCCTCCTGTTTCCTGCTCAGCATGACGGAAGACAGCATCCCGGGCATCTTCGAAACGCTCAGCCGCTGTGCCAAAATCTCGCAATCGGCCGGAGGCATCGGCCTCAGCATCCACAACATCCGGGCCAAAGGCTCCTACATCCGCGGCACGGGAGGCTCCTCCAACGGCATCGTGCCCATGCTGCGAGTTTTTAACGACACAGCCCGCTATGTGGACCAGGGCGGCGGAAAGCGCAAAGGGGCCTTTGCCATCTACTTAGAACCTTGGCATGCCGACATCTTCGACTTCCTCGAACTCAAGAAAAACCACGGCAAAGAAGAACTCCGCGCACGCGACCTCTTCTACGGCCTCTGGATTCCCGACCTCTTCATGCAGCGCGTGGAAAACGACGAACACTGGTCGCTCTTCTGCCCCAATGAAGCCCCGGGCCTCTACGACAGCTACGGCGGCAAGTTCGAAAAACTCTACCACCAATACGAACAGGAAGGCCGCGCACGCAAAACCATACGCGCCCGCGAACTCTGGGAAGCCATCACCGACAGCCAGATAGAAACGGGCACGCCCTATCTGCTCTACAAAGATGCCGCCAACAAAAAATCCAACCAGCAGAACCTCGGCACCATCCGCTCTTCCAACCTCTGCACCGAAATCATCGAATACACCGCCCCCGATGAGGTGGCCGTCTGCAACCTGGCTTCCATCGCCCTGCCCAAGTTCGTGCGCGAAGACCGCAGCTTCGACTTCGACAAACTGGTAGAAATCACCCGCGTGCTTACGCGCAACCTTAACAAGGTCATAGACATCAACTACTACCCCATACCCGAAGCACGCAAATCCAACCTGCGCCACCGCCCCATCGGCATCGGCGTGCAGGGCCTGGCAGATGCCTTCATTCTCATGCGCTACCCCTTCGACAGCGAGGAAGCCCGCCAACTCAACCGCGACATCTTCGAAACCATCTACTTCGCCGCCCTGACGGAATCCTGCCAACTCGCCAAAGAAGAAGGCCCTTACGAAACCTTCCCGGGCTCGCCCGCCAGCGAAGGCAAACTGCAGTTCGACCTCTGGAACGTACAGCCCTCAGACCGCTGGGATTGGAGTGCGCTCAAGGCAAACATCAAAAAATACGGCCTGCGCAACAGCCTGCTCACAGCGCCCATGCCCACCGCATCCACCTCCCAAATCCTCGGCAACAACGAGTGCTTCGAGCCCTATACCTCCAACATCTACTCCCGTCGCACGCTCTCCGGAGAGTTCCTCGTCGTCAACAAACACCTGCTCAAAGACCTCGTAGGCCTGGGCCTGTGGAGCGACTCCATGAAAGAACGCATCATCGCTGCCAACGGCAGCATCCAACACATAGAGGAAATTCCCGATGAGCTCAAAGCTCTCTACAAAACCGTCTGGGAAATCAGCCAAAAAGTCATCATTGACATGGCCGCCGATCGCGGAGCCTTCATCTGCCAAAGCCAAAGCATGAACCTCTTCCTCAAATCACCCTCGGCAGCTCAACTGTCCTCCATGCACTTCTACGCCTGGAAAAAAGGCCTCAAAACCGGCATGTACTACCTCCGCAGCCAGGCCGCCGTGGACCCCATCAAATTCACCATTGACCAAAAACTCCAGAAAAACCGCGTTACAGCCAAAGACCTGGAAAACACCGAAGTCAAAGCCTGTAGCCTGGATGACCCGGATTGCTTGAGTTGTGGAAGTTAAGTAGGGGCAGACCTGTGTGTCTGCCCATTGTTTTTTTTAGTTTACTGTTTACAGTTGAGAGTTTACAGTTGGTTTAGCGTTTAGCGTTGAGCGTTGAGCCAAAGTTTTTTTCGGTTTTTGATCATTTCCTGCATTTCCTGTAAATCGGAGGCAGAGATTTCGCCGATTTCGTGAAGAAAGTTGTAGAACTTTTGGAAGCTTGCAATATTCTCCTGCAGGGTGTATTTGCTGGCCCAAGTCGCTTTCTCAATAAAAAAGCCGAGAAAACCTTCTATATCCTGC
>JALVES010000468.1 GCA_027030635.1 Saprospiraceae bacterium
GAGCGCACCCTCTTCCACGCAACGAACAGCTACTTCGTGGAGAACGTCCGCGCTACGGTTTACTCCTGCAAGACCAATTTGCCGCCCAACACGGCTTTCCGCGGCTTCGGAGGTCCGCAGGGCATGTTCGTCATCGAAGCGGCCATAGCCCGGGCCGCTTCCGAGCTGGGCGTGCCCGCCCGCCACATCCAGGAACTCAACCTGCTCAAAGAAGGCGACCTCTTCCCCTACGGACAAAAAGCAGAGCAGGCCCTGGCCCGCCAAAGCTGGCAAACGGCCCGCGAGCAATTCGAACTTACCGAAATTTGCCAAAAGGCAGAAGAATTTAACAAGAAAAGCACCTACATCAAAAAAGGCGTGGCCCTCATGCCCGTCTGCTTCGGCATCTCCTTCACCAACACCTCCATGAATCAGGCCCGTGCCCTGGTGCATGTGTATGCCGACGGCAGCGTGGGCGTCAGCACCGGAGCCGTGGAGATGGGGCAGGGAGTCAACACAAAGCTCCTTCAGATAGCGGCACAGGCCTTCTCCATAGACCACCGCCGCGTGAAAATAGAAACCACCAACACCACCCGCGTGGCCAACACCTCGCCCAGCGCCGCCAGTGCCACCACCGACCTCAACGGCAAAGCCCTGCTCAAGGCCTGCACCGAAATCAAAAACCGCCTGCTGTGCGTGGCTGCCAAACAGCTCCACACAGAGCCGAAAAACATCAGTCTTGAAAACGAACGCGTACTGCTCAAAGGCGAAGACAGCGGCCTGTCGTGGGTAGAGCTCATACAAACTGCCTTGCAGCAGCGCGTCTCCCTCTCGGAAACGGCCCATTACGCCACGCCGCGCATACAATTCGACAAGCAGAGCGAGAAGGGGCAGCCGTTTTCCTATCACGTCTATGGCACCGCCATCGTTACCGCTGCCGTGGACTGCCTGCGCGGGCGCTACGAAATAGAATCCGTGCAAATTGCACACGACTTCGGCAAAAGCATGAACCTCTACATTGATCGCGGCCAAATAGAGGGCGGTCTGGTACAGGGCCTCGGCTGGATGTGCATGGAAGAGGTGGTCTATGACGAGCAGGGCCGCCTGCGCTCCAATGCGCTCTCAACCTACAAGGTGCCCGACATTTTCGCCGCGCCCCGCCGCATAGACATCACCCCCGTAATCGGAGCTGAGCCCGAAGCGGCCATCTTCAAATCCAAGGCCGTAGGCGAGCCTCCCCTCATGTACGGCATAGGCGCTTATTTTGCCATCCTCAACGCCATCAAGGCCTATCGCCCCGATGCGCCCATGCAGTTCGACGCTCCCTTCACACCGGAAAAAGTGCTCAGGATGGCAGGGATAAAACAAAGCATACACGAAGAGCAGGCATGAAGCGCATCACCTTCCTCATCTACGCCATTGGAGACACCATCGCAGCGCTCCTGCTCGGGCAGTTTTCCGTGCTGCGGCTTTTGGGCATCTCGTTGGTGGGCGCCACTTTTTACACCTGGGAAATCCCGCCTTATTTTGCCTGGATAGAAAAGAAAACAGAGAAGGTACAAGGATTCAAAAAAGGGTTTGCCAAAGCGGCCTGGGCCATGCTGTA
>JALVES010000469.1 GCA_027030635.1 Saprospiraceae bacterium
TTTCCTGAAAGGCCACACTCGGTGCAGCGTTGCAATTGTCGGTAGCCGTAACGGCTGCTGCCGGAGGGATGGGCTCCGAACAACTGATCACCGTATCTGCCGGCACGCCCATCAGCACGGGCGCCACCGTATCTATAATGGTGTAAGTAGCCGAAGCGGTATCGAGCAAGCCACATTGATCGGCAATGGTAAACAGCACGGTGACGGAGCCGCAATTGGTGTCGAAGGTCGTCGGCCCGTTGTGCAACAGCGTATAATCTGCTACGGAGGTACAGTTGTCTGTGGTGGTGCTGAGGATGGTGTTTTGCTGTATTGATAGCCAGAAGCTGTAATCGGCCAAATCACAACTCACCGTCTGATCGGCCGGCAGCGTGCCGATGACCGGCGCTATGGTGTCGGGCATGATGGTAATGAGCTGTGTAGCCGTAGTGGTATTGCCCGACATGTCCGTAACCGTCCAGGTGCGTGTAATTACAGTAGGCGAAGTTCCGCAGGCCGCCGATGGTATGGGAGGGTTGTCAGAGGGTATGGCCTGTAAGGCGCCATCGCAATTGTCGGTGGCATCCAGAGGGAAACCCACCGGCGCATCGCCTGCACAAAGCACCGTAGTATCCGCAGGTATGGGGTCTGTAATCACCGGCGGAATGGTATCCACAAAATGGATGTCGTAATAAAAGGTATCCTGGTTGCCCATGTCATCTGCCGCGATGAATGCGATGGTGATGTCCGTAACGCCATTAATCACATCGCCTGGGGCATATCCCGTCAGGGCCGGATCCACGCCGGTGGGCGGCGTCAGAATGGTAGCGCCAATCTCGCTGCTGACGGTAGGAGGCATACCGTTGAAATCCAGGGTGTCCTGGCAATCCCCATTGAGATAATAAATGGTGTCGGGGCTGGGCATAAACAAAAACTGAGCCTGCACCGGAGCGACAGACCCCAGAAAAAGGACACCACATACCAGAGAAGTAAAGAGTAATCGGTTCTTCATGCAAAGCGATTTTATGGGATTATGTTTTGCGGCAAATCACCCAGAGCAAAAGCATTGAGCAAAAAGCAACGGTTTTTTTTAGACGGGCTTTACCCGACAAAGCTACACATTTTTTAATATATTCACCTTCTACAACGATTCATCTCGCCCTCTCGTCCACTTTCTACATGGATGATGCTCCGGGATTCTCTTAGATATTACGGCAATGTAAAAAATCTTTCCCTTAAACCCCGGGAAATCTCAATCGCAATTTCACACTTGTCGTCTAAGCGTCAAACGAACTCCTGAAAAGCCGGCAGGGCTGTCTTCAGGCGGGAGATGCTCTCTTCTTTTCCGAGCAATTCCATCACTTCAAAGATGCCGGGCCCGCGGGTAGTACCTGTCAATGCGATGCGAAGGATGGGAAAGACTTCACCGGGTTTGAGCTGCTGCCTTTCGGCAAATGCTTTCACGGCCTGCTCAATAGTTGCTGCCGTAAAATCGGGCAAAACCTCCAGGCTTGCGGTCATCTCCAGGAATAAGGGCAGGCGCTCGGGCTTCCACTTCTTGCGCAGGGTCTTGCTGTCGTACTCACTGACCGGCTCCAGCAGGTATTTCCCCTGCTCCCAAAAATCGGGATACAGCGAAACGCGCTCTTTCAGCAGGCCGCAAAACTTCTCCAACCACTCCTGCGATGGCTCATGCCCGTGCTCTTTCAAAATGGGACGTATCTGCTCCGCCAGATAAGCGTTGTCGCTGGCCTGGATGTACTGCTGGTTGAACCACAAAGCCTTGTCGTAATCAAAACGGGCTCCGGCCTTTCCGATTTTTTCTATCGAAAAAGCCTGCACCAATTCCTCCAAAGAAAAGAGCTCCTGCTCCGTGCCGGGGTTCCAACCCAAAAAGGCCAGGAAATTGATTACGGCACGAGGGTCAAAACCAAACTCGCGAAAGCCCTTGAAGGATTCTTCCGGCGTGCTGCCCTCCCAGGAAAGCGGGAATACGGGAATGCCGAGTTTGGTGCCGTCGCGCTTGCTGAGTTTGCCCTTGCCTGTGGGTTTGAGGATGAGCGGCAGGTGGGCAAATTCGGGTATCTGCTCCTCCCAACCAAAAGCCTGATAGAGCAAAACGTGATGTGCAGTACTGGACAGCCACTCTTCGCCGCGTATGACGTGCGTGATTTTCATGAGGTGGTCATCCACTACATTGGCGAGGTGATAGGTGGGCATGCCGTCTGCTTTCAACAAAACTTTATCATCCAATTCTTCAGTCTTAAACCGCACTTCGCCACGTATGCGGTCGCGGATGAGCACTTCGCTGCCGGGGTCCACCTTGAGGCGCAGGGTATAGGGAGTGCCGGAGTCCAACAGTTCTTGCACTTCATTTGCCGAAAGGCTGAGGCTGTTGCGCATTTGCATCCTGACAGCAGCTCCGTATTTAAAATTAGGCAGACCCTGTTTCTGAAAAGCCTCCCGCCTGGCCGCCAATTCTTCCGGTGTATCAAAGGCGTAATAGGCCTTCCCTCTTGCCACCAACTCTTCTGCATAAGCTGCGTACAGGGCTTTGCGCTCCGATTGGCGATAGGGGCCGTAAGCGCCGCCAAAACCCGGGCCTTCATCGGGCTCCAGACCACACCAGCGGAGCGATTCCAAAATGTATTCCTCCGCCCCGGGCACGTAGCGCGTTTGGTCGGTATCTTCAATGCGCAGAATAAAAGCCCCTCCCTCCTTACGGGCTAACAAGAAATTATACAAGGCTGTGCGAACGCCCCCAATGTGCAAAGGACCGGTGGGGCTGGGTGCAAATCTCAATCTCATCATGCGTTATTTTAAAGACAGGGGCACTCCCCTTCACTAAAAACAACAAACACTCAAAACCGGAAAGGTCTTCCCGGCAAGGAATTTGTCTGTTTTTGATTTTTTTGTCAAAAAAAATGCCTGCAAGGGCAGCAAAACCGAAGCGAAATGCGTTACTAAGGCAAAACGCAATTCACCACAGGATTCTCAGAATGGGGCAAAGGTAAGGATTTCCGGCCAGTTGAGTGCCAGGCCGGAGAGGCATCTGTTTTAACAACCCAAACACAACCAAATGTATCTCACAAAAACGCCACCCTTTATTCAGAATCTTTTTCCAAACTTTGTTTGGAAAATTGACACTGACCAAAAGGAGCTCTATCTGACCTTTGATGACGGCCCTGTGCCTGAAGTTACCCTGCCTGTGCTCGATATGCTTGAGCAGTACAATGCCCAGGCTACTTTCTTTTGCGTGGGCGACAACGTCCTGAAGCATCCCGATACCTTCCGGGCCATACTCGAAGCCGGCCATCAGACAGGCAACCACACTTTCAACCACCTCAATGGCTGGACGACCGAGAACATTCCCTACTTCCACAATGTGCGCCATTGCGCCAAGCTGGTCAAATCGGAATTGTTCCGGCCGCCTTACGGCAAATTGAAGCGCCGCCAGGCACAATTCCTGCAAAGGCACTATACCATCGTCATGTGGGATGTCCTCAGTGGAGATTTTGACCCGCGCAAATCTGCCGACCAGTGCTTCAACAATGTGCTGCAATACGCCGGCCCGGGCTCCATCGTGGTCTTCCACGACAGCCTCAAATCCAAAGATAAAGTGCTGGACGTGCTGCCCGCAGTGCTGAAACACTTCAGCGCAGAAGGCTACTCCTTCAAAGCGCTTACCCCTATGGCGCTACACCACAAACAACTCAGCCGAATAGCCTGAGCCGGGGCACAAAAACAGATGACCCAAACGCGCTTCACAGGCGCTATAAAGACTTAGCATCATAAGTCCATAGTGTTCCAGGCCGTAGAATCACCGATTCTGCGGCTTTTTTTGTGGGGAATTTTGGTGGAAAAGAAAAACTTTCATACTTTTGTCATTATTTTTTGACAAAATTTGACAACCATGAAAAAGCAACTGCACCGCTGGCTGCGCAACAGCCGCGAACAGCTCGGCATCAGCCTGAGTGAAGCAGCCGGTCGCACGGGCATGGACAAAACCCTGCTCTCCAAAATCGAGCACGGCAAACGACTGCCCACCGAAGAGCAGGCCCGCCAACTGGCGCAGTTGTACCAACTGCCGCCCGAAGACGTGTTGACCCTGCGCATGGCCGAAAAAATCGTCGGCCTGGTCGGCTATGGGCCCCGGGCGCTCAAGGTGCTCAGCGTGGCAGAATCCCGCATACAATACCTCATCCGCGCCCAGGAAGGGACGCCCGCAGACCTGCCGACAGACCTGCAGGAACTGCTCAGGGAAGTCTCCGCCCTGCACCGGCAGTGGATAGACAAACGCCCGCTCGACCCGCTCGCCCTGCACAAAATGCGCGAGTACTTCAAAATTGCCTATACCCACGACAGCAACCGCATCGAAGGCAACACGCTCACGCTGCAGGAAACGCAACTGGTCGTCAACGAAGGCCTCACCATCGCCGGCAAAAGCATGCGCGAACACCTCGAGGCCATCAACCATGCCGAAGCCGTGGATATGCTCTACGAGCTGATCGCGCAAAACATACGCCTCGACAAACGCCTGCTGCTCGAGCTGCACAGCATCATCCTCAAAAGCATCCATCCCGAGCACGCAGGATGCTACCGCAAAGTGCCCGTGCGCATCACAGGCAGCGAACACGTGCCGCCACAGCCCTGGCTGTTGGATAAACTCATGGAAGACTACTTCGCCTGGTATGGCGAAGCCCGCAAAGAAATGCATCCGGTGCTTCTCGCCGCAGAAATGCACGAACGCCTGGTCAGCATCCACCCCTTCATAGACGGCAACGGCCGCACCGCACGCCTCGTGATGAACTTCATCCTGATGCAATACGGCTACCCCATCGTCATCCTGAAGGGCGACCACAATTCGCGCATGGCCTACTACAAGGCCCTCGAAGCCGTCCAAAAGGACAACGAGCCCGAGCATTTCTACCGCCTCGTCGCAGAGGCTGCCAAACGGTCTCTGAAAGAACACCTCCAAATGGTGTGAATGGCAGGCGCCCCCTCCCCTTGGGCAGGGGGCGCTTAACTGTTATGCCGGATATCTGCAGTCAGAAAAATCTCTATCTGATCAAATGCACAGAACCCTTGACAATGCGTAGGCTTCCATCTACAAACTCCAATTCCGCATACCAGGCAAATACACCAGCATTCATGGGCTTGCCACGATAGCTGCCATCCCACCCCAAAAAAGGCATGTTGGGCGGCAAATTGAAAATTTGATAAACGGGCTCACCCCAGCGCGAGAATACGTACAAACTTTTGATATTGACCAAGCGGGCATCGCCGAACAGCGTAAAAAAATCATTGATGCCGTCATTGTTTGGAGAAAAGGCATTGGGTGCATAAACGCCAAAATCCTTTTCCACAATTACATTCCTTTTGTCACTGGCTTCACAGCCCAGACTGTCCGATATCGTTACCACATAACTGCTGCTCAAAACCGGAGCCACCACTACTTCCGGACAACCCTGGCAGGAAACCCCCTGCCAGATGATCGAATCCAGAAGAGATAAGGGCAAATTGCTTATCGGATGCAGCAATAGGGAATCGCCAAAAGACAAAAGCGTATCGTTGCCCAATGAGACTGTCAAAGGCACATAGCTGTTCAACGCAGTCAGTGAAAGCGCCTCGCATTGATTGGCATCCTCAACGACAACCCAATAAGCGCCAGACTCCAAATGATCAAAAAGAGGACTCTCTTGCCGCTCGCCATCATTCAGGGAAAACCAATAGGGCATTGTACCCCCCTCCGGATTAAGCACCTGAATGGCTCCCAAACCATCCGAAAAACAATCGGGCTGGGCTACCTCCAACGCAAAATGCAAGCTGTCGGGCTGCTCCAGGAAAACGGAATCTACAGCCATACAACCTAAGCTGCCGCTTACAGTTACTGAAACCCAGCCTGCCGGCAAAGAAGAAATTTCCGGGCCCGTCGCCCCTGTGGACCAGGAAAAAGAGTACGGAGGCAATCCGCCTCCCAGAACGACAACTGAAGCCTGTCCGTCTTCCTCGCCATAACACGAAATGTCGAAGCCCTGATAATCACTTACCGCTTCTGCTTCCACTGCCAAAGGTGCAGGCTGAAAGACCAAAGCTGTATCGGAAAAGGAAAATCCTGCAGCGTCTGTCGCTTCAAACAGATAGGTGCCCGGAGGGAGATTGAGCGTCATCAAAACATTGCTGTCGATAGACGTACCGCTACCTGTACCGATATCCGTCAGATTCGTCCAACTATAAGTATAGGGTGGCTGCCCTCCATAAAAGATAAATGACAAATTACCCATTTCCTCCTCACAACCTATGGTGTCTCCCTGCAGAGCAGCCTCTAACTGGCAAGCAGAAGGTAAACTCAAAGCCGTATAAAACAACACCAAGCTGTCACAGCCGTACTGATTGGTGAATGTATTCACTACCAGCCCGGTATCTGCCGGCAAACAACTTTCCGCATAGAGATAAGTCGTATCACCAGGTAATAAAACCACTTCGGTGATGACCAAGCTGTCGCAGCCCGCGGCGTTGACGTACAAATCCTCAAAAACGCCCGCCTCAGCAGGGTCACAACTCGTCAAATTGATGAGCGTAGTATCCGCAGCTGCATAGAGCGTTTCGGTAATGACCAGGCTATCGCAGCCGTATTGATTGGACAGGTACAGCGTGTCCATACCCGCCTGCAAGGGGTCGCAATCCGTAAGCGTCAGGTAGG
>JALVES010000470.1 GCA_027030635.1 Saprospiraceae bacterium
TGTGTGAACGATAAACTGGCTCCCTACCTGCCCGGCCACATTTACCGAAAGGTAGGAGGCGAAAAGGCCATACATTCGGTTTCCTCGGCTCCTTATGGCAGCGCCGGCATTTTGGCCATTTCCTATGGCTATATCCGCCTGATGGGCACGGAAGGGCTGAAGCAGGCGACCATGTATGCCATGCTGAATGCCAATTACTTGCGCACGCGTTTGGCGGAAGCCTACGAAATTTTATACGCAGGCGAGCACGGGCGTTGCGCCCATGAATTCATCCTCAATTTGCAGCCCTTCCATTCCCTGGTAACTGCAGAGGATGTGGCCAAGCGTCTGATGGATTACGGTTTTCACGCACCTACGGTTTCTTTTCCGGTACACGATACCTTTATGATTGAACCGACGGAGAGCGAGAGCAAGCGGGAGCTGGATCGTTTTTGTGAAGCATTGTTGAAAATTCGCGAAGAGATTGATGAGATCGCCAAAGGGGAGGCCGATGCGGAGGACAATGTTTTGCGCCGGGCGCCTCACACGGTGGAGATGGCGACTTCGGACGACTGGCCCCATGCCTATTCCCGCGAAAAGGCCGTTTGGCCGGCAGCTTACCTGAGGGAGGGGCATAAATTCTGGCCGCCCGTGGCGCGGGTAAACAACGCTTATGGAGACCGGAATTTGGTGTGTGCCTGCCCGCCTTTGGAGACTTACGCAGAGTGATTTGGATGGCTCAGACTACATAGGTCACTACACTTTACACACAACTGACTGAATAAACATGATTATTGTTACCGGAGCAGCGGGTTTTATCGCTTCGCGTTTGGCAGCGCATTTGAATGCGCTGGGTGAAGAAGACCTCTTGCTGGTGGACGATTTTTCGCGTGAAGACAAGCGCGCGAATTATGCCGGCTTGAAGTTTCGGGCTTTGGCAGATCGCGAGGAGTTTTTGAAAAATCCCGCTGCCTGGGGCAGGCCCGATTTTGTCTTTCACCTCGGCGCCCGCACGGATACCACGGAGCAGGATGAGGCCCTTTTTGAGCATTTAAATCTGGGCTATTCCAAAGTGGTGTGGAATTACTGTGCAGAGCAGCAGGTGCCTCTGGTCTATGCTTCCAGCGCGGCAACTTACGGGCTGGGCGAACACGGCTACAAGGACGAAGATGCCCTCGCAGAAGTCCTGCAACCGCTCAACCCCTACGGTCGCTCAAAAAACGACTTTGACAAGTGGGCTTTGCGCCAGGAGCAGGCCCCGCCCCGCTGGGTGGGGGTGAAGTTCTTCAACGTATATGGGCCCAATGAATATCACAAGGGGCGCATGGCCTCGGTGGTCTTTCACGCCTTCCGGCAAATACGGGAAACGGGCGGCATGAAGCTGTTTCGCTCTCACAGGGAGGACATTCCCGACGGGCAGCAAAAGCGCGATTTTATTTACGTGCGCGATGTGGTGGATGTGCTGACTTTCTTCATGCAACAAGAGGCGCCCTCCGGCCTCTACAATCTCGGCACCGGCGAAGCCCGCCCGTTTTGGGATCTGGCTTCGGCTGTCTTTCACGCCTTGAATCTGCCCGTGAACATCAGTTTCGTAGA
>JALVES010000471.1 GCA_027030635.1 Saprospiraceae bacterium
AGCAACTGGAGCCCAAACGCATCTCCCAAAACACAAAGAGCTGCCCGGGCCTGCACAGGAAGGGCACAAGGCCCATCCCCTGCAGACCGGACAGCTCTTTCTAAGCGATGCAAAAGACCATGCAGAAAGCCCCGGAGCAAGGCAACGCCCCACTCAGGTCATCTTCTGCAGACTTTGTACTTAAGACTTACTGCACACAGGGCAAGCGCTCATTCCACGACCACCTTCGTCGTGCGCAGGCCCCATTTGCTTTGCAAAGTTACGAGATACATGCCTCTGCCCAGCCCGTCAGGTAAGGCCAGGTCATAACTCCGGGCATCGCCCTCCGGCAAATGCCCCCGCAACAGTGTACGGCCCTGTAAGTCGCTGAGCATGTAGCTATCATACAAGGATAGCTCCTTACTCACAAGGTGAATGCCCGTACCCGTAAACCAGGCCGAAACCGGCGCAGTCAATACCTCATCTGTACTCACAGGAGGCGCAGGCGTAAAGCGATAAACAGTACCCTCGGGCGGAGTGCCTACCAAGCCGGTTTGGTCATATATACTCCTCACCACTTCCGGAGCCAACGGGTCTCCATTCAAAGAAAAAAGCAACTCATCACCCTCTACTCCATTGGCATAAACGTAATCTTCAAAACCAATATAAGGCCCCTCCCAGCCGTCGTCCTCATAACTCTCCGGCAAAACATGACAGGGGCCGTAGTGTAATTCCAAAGAATTGTCGGCCTCGTAAAGGCGTATCTGGACATTTACGTACTCACTACTGTCTCCGAGAAGAATACCGGCATTATCATATTCAATGATAAAAACTCTATCCCCAAGCTCACCTGTAGTCTGTGCCAATAAATAAGTTTCAGGCATCGTCAACGAAATAAATCCTCGATCCACCAACGCCAAGCCAAAAGAGATAAAAACTTTATCATAAGGCTCTACAAAAATCAAATCTCCATGCCAAAATTCCAGTTCATCAACTGAAACATCCATAACCTCATAAGTAAACCCAATATTCAAAAACCAATCATCAGCAGCATCCCAATACTCCCACCACTCATAATCACCCAATGTATCATATGTGATTTTTTCATAAGGCTGAGAAAAAACCTCAAGGGTGTAATTCCAGGGATAATCCTCCTGCGAAAATGCAAAAGGCATATTGAGCGACAATGCAAACCAAAAAAAGTAAACTTTTTTCATGGTACAGTGTATTTGAAGGTTAAAAAATACAAACATGCAGGACGCAGCTCAAAGCTACACCCTGCATGCCTGCATTAGTGTCAATCACAAGTAACCGGCGTCACCTGAGTGTGAATAGTTGCACCATTCACGATGAAAGCAACCTGCCAGGGATCATCCTGTGCAATTTTGGCCTGTTTAAACCAAATTTTCTTATTCATCTTAATCTTCTTCTTGTTCGTAACCGCCTCGTAGTCTGAAATGTCATAAGGCTCCTCGCACTTGCAACCTTCGGGAGATTTCAGATAAACCCTCCCACTTCTATTCAAAGCCAGATTAGCTTTCGCTTTCTTCCACCCTCCGTTATTCTTCTTCTTGTAATTGGTCATCTTAGAAGTGATGAAGGTTCCCAGACCAATTATGTAATACTGGCCCTGCGAATGCTTAATCCTGCGCTGGCCGCCCTGATAGTACTTAAAGCCCGTTATAGAGGCATAATTCGTACAACAGTTGAAAGAGTTTACATTCACCGGCCTGATAAAACTGCGAGTACCACAGCTATCGGCAAACACTACCGTAACTTTGACATTATACCACTTATCACACGTATAGGTATGACAAGGATTTGCATCTGTAGAAGTAGCGCCATCTCCAAAGCTCCACGAATAACTCGTTATGGGATGATTGCCCCAAGTGACGACATTAAAGCAAAGTTCACCCGGATTTCCGGTCTCATTCTTGACAATAAATGGTGTGCAAGGTACTTGATACCAAATCCACTTACCTATTTCAAGCAAAAGAGCTCCAATTCCTCCATCACGTTGAACGCCTCCTTGAGAGCCGAGTGTGACTACCAAACGCACATAGTATTGATCAGCACTACCTTGGAATGTATGCGTGGGATTGGCTTCCGTAGAAACGGTGCCATCTCCAAAATTCCAGAAAAAAGTAGAGCCTCTTGGCAAAGGAGTACCGGAGTAAGAAAATTGTACTGTATTTTCGGAAAGGTAGGTATATTCAAAATCAGCTTGCACAGGCAAATTGCTATGCACCTCCACATTGCTGAAATTACCCGGATTCACACCACGCTCAAGAGCAGAAAGGGTGCGGAGATCTCCATCCATGACAACAAAGTAAGACTCTACAGTAGGCATGTAATAGATTTTAGTCCCCACCTGCATCTCCCCCTTCTCATTCAAAAAAGCAGAGAGAATCTCATCCGGCACGGGGTTCTCGGTGAGTTGCTCGGGAGCCAGGCCCCTGCTCAAATCCTCACACTCCTGGCGCAGGTATTTGGTGCGCAGAGAAGCAATGCCCATTTGTGCTTCAAAATTGGCCAGTACGGCATTGTCATCCGTGCATTCTCCGACGAGAACAGGGCCGGATTTGGCATTGGGATTGCGATCCTGAGCGGCAATTTCTGCCTCGAGTTGCTGATACACGCTCTGAAAGGCCAGGGAATCCGTAAACACCAGCATGCCATTGCGATTGCTGACGCCTTTGTAACCCTTGCCGCCGCGCTGAGCATTTGCCGAAAGGCTGAAAAGCATGAGCAGCAAAAACGTCCAGACATGAAGCGCCCGGATCTTGTCGCCGAGTTGGTAAAAAATGGTTTTCATAGCTTGAAAAAATTTAAAGTGAAAAAAACTGGTTAAACAATTCGAAGGCAAAGATGAAACAGCAGTGTGAGTAAAAAAAGGACAGTTTGTCCAAAATGTTTACCTCACTTTTAACAAAGAGACGCCACTGGCATCTTGCCCGCTATTTGTCTTTTTCATGCGCATGCAATTTACCAAATGGTTTGGAAAACATCAACGCTCTGATGAAATGGTATGGGCGGCTTACACCGCCCATACCACTTTACTTTAACACAGGCACAGGAATGCCGGCCCGGCAGCATGCTCTACATGCTAAATCTGTTCCAAACTCTCTCACGGACTTTCAGCCCATTGCCATCGCTCGCTATAAAGCAATGCGTGCCGAGCCGAACAAACCTATTGATGCGTCGTCGGAAGCAAAGATGAAACAAGAATGAATGAAAAAAAAGGACAGTTGGGAGGAATTTTTACCTCGTTTAGCGTTGAGCGTTGAGCGTTTAGTGTTTGAGCCAGTTTCGCTAAACACTAAACACTAAACGCTAAACACTAAACACTAAACCAAGCTCACGCCGCATCCGCATCCGCATCCGCTCCCGCCTGGAGCCTGGCCAATTTGGACTTGCTCAGTTTTTCCTGAGCGTACTCGAGGGTAAGTTTAAATTGCTTAATTTTTCCTTTTTGAGAAGGCAGCTCGAACATGGCATCGGTGATAATGGCTTCGCAGATGGAGCGCAGGCCCCGGGCGCCGAGTTTGTATTCCATGGCAGTATCTGCGATAAAGTCTATGACTTCATCGGTAAATATCAGCTCTATGCCCTCCAGCTCGAAGAGTTTTTTGTATTGTTTAATGAGCGCATTTTTAGGCTCGGTCAAGATGCGCTTCAGGGCATCGCGGCCGAGGGGCTCGAGATAGGTAAGCACCGGCAGACGACCGACCAACTCGGGAATAAGGCCGTAATGCCGAATGTCGGCATGATTGACGTATTGCAACAACTCGTCGCGATCAACATCCACTTTGCGGTCTTTGGCGAAGCCAATGACCTGGGTGTTCATCCTGCGGGCAATGATTTTTTCAATGCCGTCGAAGGCGCCGCCACAGATAAAGAGGATGTTGCGCGTATTGACTTTGATGAGCTTTTGCTCCGGATGCTTGCGCCCGCCCTGAGGTGGTACGTTTACATCCGTTCCTTCTAACATTTTCAACAGCGCCTGCTGCACGCCCTCGCCCGAAACATCGCGCGTAATGGAGGGATTGTCAGACTTGCGGGCAATTTTATCAATCTCATCAATATACACAATGCCGCGCTCGGCGGCCTCCAAATCGTAGTCACAAACCTGCAACAGACGAGTGAGAATGCTCTCCACGTCCTCGCCCACATAACCCGCCTCCGTAAAAACCGTAGCATCCACAATGGCAAAAGGCACCTTCAAAAAACGCGCAATGGTCTTCGCCATCAGCGTTTTGCCCGTACCTGTACGGCCTACAAAGAGGACGTTGGATTTTTCAATCTCCACACCATCGTCGTCTATGTTTTGAGCAATGCGCTTGTAGTGGTTATAGACTGCCACAGCCAGATATTTCTTGGCTTCATCCTGGTCTATGACATATTCGTCTAAGTGCTTTTTGAGCTTTTTGGGCGTAAGCCCTTTGGGCATTTTGAAATTGCTGCGCTTCTTGCCCGAGTTTGGGCGATGAAACTCTTCTTTGACAATTTCGTAAGCTCGCTCTGCACACTCATCGCAGATGTGGGCATCCAAACCCGCGATCAACATCATGGTTTCGCTCTTGGGGCGACCACAGAAGGAGCAATGTTGTAAATTTCTGGCTGGCATAACAAATACATTTCCCGATTAAGAACGTTCGGCCCTGTTGAGCACTTCGTCAATAAGACCGTACTCTTTGGCTTCATCGGCTTTCATCCAGTTGTCGCGATCGCAGTCTTCTTCGATTTTCTCGTAAGTCTGCCCCGTATGTTTCGCCAGGATTTCGTACAACTCCTTTTGCAGACTTTTGATGAGTTTGTAAGAGATTTCCATATCGGAGACCTGGCCCTGCATACCTCCGAGAGGCTGGTGAATCATCACGCGGCTGTGAGGCAGGCCTGCACGCTTGCCCTTCGTTCCGGCAGCCAGCAAAACAGCGCCCATAGAGGCCGAAAGCCCCGTACAGATGGTGCTGATATCCGGCGATACATACTGCATGGTATCGTAAATGCCCAAGCCGGCCATGACCGAGCCGCCCGGGCTGTTGATGAACATGGTGATGTCTCGCTTGGGGTCCACCGATTCCAAAAAGAGCAATTGGGCCTGCACGATATTCGCCACATCATCCGTTACGGGCGTACCCATGAAAATGATGCGGTCCATCATCAGGCGGGAGAAGACGTCCAACACACTGACGTTGAGTTGGCGCTCTTCAATGATATAAGGGGTCATGCCAAAAATATCGGCCGCCCCCCGGCCCTGCATGCGGGCGTAATCTTCAAGTCGCTGGCTGTTTATGCCGAGATGTTTGGTGGCATAGCGCTTAAACTCGTCCTTGTTCACCATGAGAAATTCTTGATTTAATGGTTTTTCCGGTAGTTGGTCAAAACGGCCGGAAGCAGCTTTCAAGCCGATTTACAAGCCGTTTCGGAATAGTAACACACTAAAGAGCCGGAGGTTTAGCCTTTCGGCAAAATTTATCGCAGGCGCTGCAAAACTACTCTTCCTCTTCTTCCTCAGCCCGGAAGATATCAAAAGCCTGCCGAATGTCCTCTTTGACCTTTTTCATAAGGGCATCAAACTCCTCCTCGGGAAGTTCCTTCTCTTCCGGCTCCAATTTCTTGTAGAGCGCATTCGACAAAGCAATGTTTTGGGCACGGTCGTGGGCCAGGTTGATTTGATCGCGATACTTATCGGACTTCTCCTTATAGATGATCTCAAGCAGTTGACGCTGCACATCCACGGGAAGAGTCTCCAGCCCCATATAAGAGAGCAAAAAGCCATCCACCATTTCGCGGGGCACTTCCGGCTGAAAATATTCCAGCAATAAATGCTGCAGAATAAACCACCGCTCTACTTTCTCATTATGCTCTTTAGCTAACTTATACACCTCTTTCCTGCGCTTCATGTGAGTGGCAGGAGGGATCAACTTATCCTTCCAAAGTTCATTCAGATAGAGAGAAAATTCCCACATCAGCAATTGCCTGCTGTCGTCCACTCTGCGGGTTTTCAGAAAGTCGCGAATGGCTTCCAGCGCTTCCTCTTTGTTGTGAACGTGATCCTCCCCAAAATGGGCATCGTAATCTTCCTGCTTCAGTTCAAAAGTCGCTTCATCTATATATTTGGCGCGGTCAAACACAACCGTATATTCCTTCGCCCGATAGCGACTCCACTCCTCTATGGTAAAATCATCCGGGTCTTTGCCGGCCATTTCATACAGGCCTTCGTAAATCTCGTTCAAAGGCAAAGTGCATTCATCGCCCTTCTTCAGGCCGGCCAGTTTTTCCTTAACGGGGCTTTCTGCAGGCAGCTTTTTGGGAGCCAGCACCAAGGTGAATTCCCCAAAATCTTCCGGCTGCTCCTCTCCTTCTTCCTCCTGCTCTTCGTCGGCTTCCCTCTCCAGGGCTTTTACCGTAAAGTAAAGGAAAAGGTCCTCATCGCCTTGCACAACTTCGCGCTCGGGCAAATCATCTATCCGTTTTTCAGCAACCTGCTCTACGAAGAAATTCCAAAACTTCCCGACCTTTTCTTCTCCGGGAATCACGGTATAATAAGGCTTGTCAAAGTCTTTAAAGACTTCTTCGTTAAAATCCACCTCGGGCAGCAGGGCCAAAAC
>JALVES010000472.1 GCA_027030635.1 Saprospiraceae bacterium
TGTGCGAACGCAAAGGTGCCATGCCGGCTCCGCCACCAATATAGACCATCTCTTTGTCCGTGTCCTTAATGAAAAACTCGCCGTAGGGACCCGAAATCGTAACCTTGTCCCCCGGCTTGCGCGAGAAGACATAAGAAGAGCAGATGCCCGGATTCACCTGCATCCAGGTATTGTTTTTGCGGTCCCAGGGCGGCGTGGCAATGCGAATGTTCAACATCACGATATCACCCTCCGCCGGATGATTGGCCATGGAATAGGCGCGGAAAATCGGCTCCTCATTCACCATGCGCAAAGACCACAGGTCAAACTTATCCCAGTCCGGCAGAAACTTGTCTTTGGGCTGGGGCGGACGCGGGCTGATGTCTATGTCCTTAAAATCCACAACTACGGGTGGCACATCTATCTGAATGTAACCTCCGGGCTGGAAGTCCAGATGTTCGCCTTCCGGCAAACGCACGACAAACTCTTTGATGAAGGTCGCCACATTGTAGTTGGAGACCACTTCACACTCCCACTTCTTGATGCCGAAGACTTCTTCGGGCACCTCTACCTTCAGATCCTCCCGCACTTTCACCTGGCAGGCGAGACGCAGATGTTCGGCCACATCGCGGCGCGTGAGGTGGTTCATCTCCGTGGGCAACACATCGCCTCCGCCTTCTATCACCTTGCATTTGCACATGGCGCAGGTGCCCTGCCCCCCACAGGCCGAAGGGAGAAAGATGTCGTGCTCGCTCAAAGCCGTCAGCAAAGACGAACCCGGCTGTACCTCCAACTCCTTGCCATCGGGGCCGTTCAAAAAAATCTTTACCTTCCCCTGGGGTACCAACTTCTTTTGCGCCAGAATCAACATGAACGAGAGCAAAAGAATGACCGAGCTAAAAACCAGTACGGATAAAACTAATGTTGACATTATCTTTGGTTCTTCTGTATTTGAAAAGGCCTGCTCCCGAAGGGCAAACCAACTGTTTGTCTTAGTTTCATTTGGCGAAAGCCGCAGGATCAATCCCCATCAAACTCATGAAGGCAATGCCCATCAGGCCCGTCAAAATAAAAGCGATGCCCAGGCCCCGCAAAGGCGCAGGCACATCCGAGTAGCGAATCTTCTCGCGAATGGCCGCCAGCATCACAATGGCCAAAAACCAGCCAAAACCGCCTCCCAGGCCAAAAGCCACGCTCTCCACAAAGTTGTACTCCCGCGAAATCATGAAAAGCGAACCACCCAATATGGCGCAGTTCACCGTAATCAAAGGCAGGAAAATACCCAGCGAGGTGTAGAGCGCCGGAGAAAATTTCTCCACCACCATCTCCACCAATTGTACCATGGAGGCAATCACGGCAATGAAGAGGATGAAACGCAAAAACGTCAAATCCATCCCGAAAAGACCGGTCTCGCTCAGCAAATACTCATTGATAACCCAGTTGATGGGCATGGTGATGCCAAGAACGAAAATCACGGCCAGACCCAGACCAAAGGCAGTCTTCACCGATTTCGATACAGCCAAAAACGAACACATGCCGAGGAAATAGGCCAGCACCATGTTTTCGATAAAGGCCGACTTGATGAAAATATTAATCGCTTCCATCTCTGTTTATTTTTTACGCCCGCACTTGCGGACAGTTGTTTGTTTTTTCCTTCGCTTTGTAAGCGAAAAGTTTTAAGAAACATCCACCAGCTTTGGATTCACCGTGCGCTGAATCCAAATCAAAATGCCAATGATGAACATGGCCGCAATGGGCAAAACCATGAGGTTGTTGTTGACATACCAGCTAAACCAGGGGTTGCTGCTGGTGTCAATCCAATAATCAGCATTGGGGCCGATGATGTTTAAGGCTATGGGCGTGCCCGCAAACAGGCTGCCTTTGCCAAACAACTCGCGCACTACCGCCACTACAATCAAAATGGCGCCATAACCCAGGCCGTTGCCAATGCCATCGAGAAACGACTGCCAGGGCTTGTTGGCCATGGCAAAAGCCTCGAGACGCCCCATGACGATGCAGTTGGTGATGATCAGACCAATATAGACCGACAACTGCTTGTACACGGGGTAGTTGTAAGCCTTCAGCAACAGCTCTACCACCGTTACCAAAAAGGCAATGATGACCAACTGCGCAATCATGCGCACCTGCTTGGGAATGCGGCGGCGCAAAAGCGAAACGAAGAGGTTGGAAAAACCCGTTACAAAAGTTACTGCCACGGCCATCACCACCGAGGGCAAGACCATGGAAGTTACGGCCAAAGCCGAACAAATGCCCAGCACCTGCACGGTGATGGGGTTGTTGTCGTTCAAAGGGTCCAGGAGCAATTTGCGCTCTTTCTTCCCGAGGAGGGGCTCCCTCTTTTTGACTTCTTTTACTGCTGTATCAGCCATAATGTGTTCTCATTTGCCGAAAGGCGAAAAACAAATTGCCTTTCGTTTTTGAAACTACTTTTTTCCTGCCTTCACCGACTCGATGTAAGGCAGATACCAGGACAAAGCATCTTTCAGCATGGCCGTTACGCCATCGCTGGTCAGGGTCGCGCCGGTAATGGCATCCACGGCATGTTCATCGCCGGGAGCTGCACCGCCCTTTTTCAAAACGATAGAGACAAATTGCCCCTGCTCGTCGAAAATCTTCTTGCCGGCAAACTGCTCTGCAAACTTGGGGTTGTCCTTGATCTCGGCGCCGAGGCCGGGGGTCTCTGCTTTGTGGTCAAAAGCCACGCCCACGACTTCGTTGAGGTCGGGGCCCAGGGCGATGTTGCCCCAGATGTCGTCCCAGAGGCCTTTGCCCCGCATGGGGAAGATGTAACAGGTGTGCTCCGGATGCTTGTAGATGTAAACCGGCAATTGGCGCTTTTCCGGCGCTTCTTTCCAGACCTTGGCGACCTCGATGTTCTCGCCGCCATCTTCGGCAACCACTTTTCCGGCAGCATCTACAATGAGGTCCTGTACCTGCTCGTCAAAGAGCGACAAAATTTCATCGCCCGAAAGCTCGTCTATGCTTTTCCCGCCCGGCAAATAATCTTTTACCGCTGCGAGAATGGCCTTTTTCTTGAAGAGCTCTTCGTTTTTCTCCGCCATAGGCTCTGTGGCCTGGCGCAATACCGTCAAAGACAGCGCCACAACGGCTGTCAGTATGAAGGTAAACGTAAGGATATAGCTATTGCTCACGATTCTTCTTTTTTATTGCTTCCTCCAGTTGATGTTTGAACGCTTGACCAGGTGGTCTATCAGCGGCGCAGCGGCATTCATGAACAGGATGGCCAGCATCCAGCCTTCGGGATAGGCCACGTTGACCACGCGGATGAACATGCCCAGTACGCCAATCATGAATCCATAGACCCACTTTCCGGTATTGGTGCCTGCGGCCGTTACGGGGTCGGTAGCCATGAAGGCCATGGCGAAGAAAAATCCCCCCATGAAAAACTGATACTGCCAGGGCACTTCCATGAAAGGCGTAGCCCCCCAGAGGTTGAAGACAAAGCCCATGAAAGCAGCACCGAGAAACATGCTGACCATGATGCGCCAATTGGCAATGCCCGTAATGAGCAGGAAAAGCGCACCGGCCAGAATGAGCGGCTTAGAGGTCTCGCCTATGGAACCCGGGATGAAGCCCCACCACATATTCGACAGGCTATACTGGGGCACGGAAGTTACGGCTTCCCAGCCGCCCTTAGCCGCGAGGGCCAGAGGCGTGGCACCGGTGAAGGCATCCGCAACGGGCGCTCCTCCCTGCCCAAATTCCGCCCAGCCCAGCGAGCGGAACAGGCTGTCAAAAACGCCGTGAATCCAGCCGTAGTCCATGCCCTGGTAGGCCATGCCCACTTTTTCGATGCCCGAAATCCAGACTTCATCGCCCGAAATCGTTTGTGGGTAAGCAAAGAAGACAAAGGCCCGGGCCAGCAGGGCAATGTTGAAGACGTTCATGCCCGTGCCGCCAAAAGCCTCCTTGCCAATCCAAACCGCAAAAACGATGGACAAGGCCAGAATCCACAGCGGCAAGTCGGGCGGCATGATGAGCGGAATCAAGGCTCCCGTAACGAGGTAGCCCTCGGCAATGGGGTGGCCCTTGCGCGAAGCCGTAAAAAACTCAATGCCCAGGCCCACTGCATAGGAGACAACAAACAAAGGCACCAACTTGATGAGGCCATAGGCCAGCTTCAGATGCCAGCCCTCCCAGAGCCCGGTGTATTGCCCCAGCGCCTGAAAGTGCTGTTGGCCGATGTTGTACGTGCCCAACAGATACGCCAGTTGCAAAGCCAGCACCACGAAGATCATGGTGCGCTTGAGGTCTATGCGGTCGCGAATCTGCACGCCCTGCATGGGCGTTACCGCATTCGGCGTATAGAAAAAGGTAAACATGCCGTCATAGACCGTGTGCCAAAACGGATGCTTTTGCTTATCCGGCTCTATACGCTTGAGAAATTTCAGTAGTTTTTGCTCTTTCATGGTTTGTCTGTATCTTGCCTTGAGATGCGGAAGGGTTTAACTTTGCTCGTGCATCATGTCCAATCCGCGGCGTAGAATTTTTTGCAAAGGTTGTTTGGAGGTGCAGGCGAATTCACAGAGCGCCACATCCTCTTCCACCAGTTCGAACACGCCCAGCCCTTCCATCTCGTCGTAATCATTCACCACAATGGATTTAAAGAGCGGCTGCACCAGCATTTTCATGGGCAGCATGGCCTCGTACTGGCCGGTCATCACAAAGGCCCGTTGTTCGCCATGGGTGTTGGTATCCACGTAGTACGGCCCTTTTTTCAGGGCATTGCGCAGGTAAGCATGAGAAACCGAGGGGCGCGGCTTGGAAGGCAGCAGCCAGCCGAAGAGCTCGAAGTAGTCGCCTTCTTCAATCACCGTTACCTGCTCGTCGTAGAAGCCGAGGAAATTCTCTGCTTTTTTGCCCCGGCCCGACAGCACGTCGCCTGAGATGATGCGCGCCTTTTTGCCTTCGAGCAGATTGTCTTTGAGCAGCTCGCCCAGGTTGGCCCCCTGCCAGGTATGCACATAGCGGGGTTTCTTGAGCAATTCGCCGGTAAGGGCCACGATGCGGTCTGCTTTATATCGCCTTTCGGCAAATAGGGCCCCGAGCGAAATCACTTCCTGTACGCCCAGAGTCCACACCTGTTGATGCACCTTGAGGCGCTTGGTGTGGTGTATTTGTATGCCCACATTTCCACAGGGATGCGGGCCGCTGAACCAGGTTTTCTCTACACCTTGCGCTTCGGTGAAAGCCTTAGAGGGCTCTTTCTTGCCGCGGCCGTCGAGACCGAGATAAACCTTGCCGTCCGTCATTTTGGCCAGCACGTCCAGGCCTTTCTGAAACAGTTCCTCTCTGCCTTTCACGAGGAGGTTTTGGTCGGGCGCCAGAGGGGCCGTGCTAAAGGTAGAGATAAAGATATCGCGGGGCACATCCATAATGTGTGCCGGCGTATTGTAAGGCCGCTGGCGAATCAGCGACCAGCCGCCGGTATCGTGCAGGTAGGTGTAGAGCTCTTCGCGGGAGGCCTTTTCGAGATTGATCTCCGGCATCTCGCGGTATTGCATTTCCTTGTCTTTGAGGATGACGACCTCCACGATGGAGCGCTTGGCTCCGCGGTTGATGGCTATCACTTCTCCACTGACAGGCGCCACGTACATCAGCCGCGGCTCGTCAGCGCGGTAAAAACGCTTGTCGAAAAAAAGCGGGTCGCCGGCTTTGACCGTATCCCCGACTTCCACCAACACCTTGGGGATGGGCGACATGCCCACAATGTCGGGCGGCTGCACGGCAAAGGTGTTGACAGCAGCTTCTTCGACCTCCTCACCTTCGATCTCACCGACGATAGACAAGTCATGTCCTTTCTTCAGGGAAATGAAGCGAGCGTTTTGGGGGACATAAGCGGGCTTCTTGGAAGCTCCGCCGTTTTGCCCTCTAACCATTTGCAACACTACCCCCAGCAAGGCAAACACAGCCAAAGCCACCGTCGCAATGGTAATGCCATTCTTTACCGTAAAGCCGCCTCCGGCGCTTGCAAAAGCAGGCGCAGCGAGCAGCAACAAAGCCAAAAGGCTTTGGATTTTGTATCTACCGTTTCTCATCGGCTATTTGTATTTTCAAAAACTGGCGCAAATGTATGAAAGACCTCACGGTTTGCTGCTATTTTTTTTGTGATTTTCATCACTTCTTTCCTGCCAGCGACAAGACGGCTGCCGACATGGCTTTAACACCCGTTTTAATGGTAGGCTCCGGCAGCGGCGCAAACTTAGAGGAGTGCAGCGACGGCAGGGTCTCTCCCTTGCGTTGGGCCTCTTCGTAAACAGCGGGGTCCACCGCGCCCAACCAAAACATAAAGACCGGCACTTTTTCCTCCGTGCGGCCATAGCGGGCGAAATCTTCACCCCCCATGACGGCGGGCGTCTCCACAACCTGTTCGTCTCCCAATATGGCCTTTTGTGCGGCAATCACGCGCTTTGCCAAGTCGGGGTCGTTGTACAGCGCCGGCGTGAAGTCATCGGCCATTTCTATTTTGGGCCACATCTCTTCAGGCAGGCCGGAAGACAAGCCAATTCCCTTGCATATTTGTTCAATGCGGCTGATGATGAGATTGCGGGTCTCATCGGTATAAGAGCG
>JALVES010000473.1 GCA_027030635.1 Saprospiraceae bacterium
ATGTCTCGCGCGCGCGCGCGTCACGCGCACGCACGCACACGCGCGCGAGCCCCCACAAAAAAATCCCCCCCTCCACACTCCATTTCAAAAAAACTTTTTATCTTTGCAGCACTCTCTCCGATTTTCAGCTCATTTCCATCGCCAAAGATAACACATTTGGCGATGAAGCTTTGGAAAATACTCACCGTAGCGCTGCTTGCAAACTTCAGCTTGCAAGCGCAAAGCACCCTTGCCGACGACTTCAGCGATGGCGACTTCACCGACAATCCCGCCTGGACGGGAGACACCGGCAAATTTGTCGTGCTCAACCAGCGCCTGCAGCTCTACGACCAGCAAGCGGCCTCCTCCAATGAGGCCCTGCTGATGACGGCAGCGCCCACTTCCCTCAACGACTCCACGAGCTGGGAGTTCTTCGTGCAACTCGACTTTGCGCCTTCGACTTCCAACCATGCGCGTATCTACCTCGCCTGCTCGCAGGCAGACCCCACCGCTCCCAACGCCAACGGCTACTACCTCAAAATCGGCGGCATCAGCGGCTCGGAG
Organism: Saprospiraceae bacterium; assembly: GCA_027030635.1. GTDB lineage: Bacteria > Bacteroidota > Bacteroidia > Chitinophagales > Saprospiraceae > WGBN01. The sequence goes on from JALVES010000473.1 coordinate 544, forward strand.
GATGCACTGACGCTCTACCGGCAGGATGGCGAGACACACACGGCTCTGCTCTCCGGTTCGGCCGGAGCCGTGGGGGAAGCACCGGCAACAGCCCGCGTGCGCATCAGCCGCAACAGGGAGGGGCACTGGCGGCTCCGGGCCGATTACCAAGGTGGCAGCAACTGGCAGTACGAAGGCGAAACCACCGACACCACCTACCCGCAGGGCGACTACTTCGGCTGGCTCTGCAAATACACCTCCACGCGCAACGAAGATTTTTTCCTCGACGACCTGCTCATCACACCACTCTTCCAAGACACTTTCCCGCCCCGATTGCTCGCCCTGCAGCCCCTCTCGCCCGATAGCCTGCTGCTCACTTTCGACGAGCCACTCGAAGAGGTTTCCGCCTCCGATCCCGCCCACTACCTGCTCAGCCCGGGCGGACCGCCAAGTCAGGCGTGGCTGTCGGAAACAGACCCGACACAAGTTTTCCTCATCCTGTTCCAGCCCATGCAGCACTTGCAGTTCTATAGCCTTTCGGCAAATGCCATTAGCGACGAGGAGGGGAACATCTCCGACCAACAACAGCTCTCTTTCACCTTCTACGACTGGCCCGATGCGCAGCCCTACCAACTACTCATCAACGAAATCATGGCCGACCCCAAGCCGGCCATTGCCCTGCCCGAAGCAGAGTACATAGAGCTCTACAACAACAGCGGCCAGGACCTTCAACTCGAGGGCTACAGCCTGCAGATAGGCGACAAGACCCGCAACCTGCAACACTTTCTGCTGCCCGCCGATTCCCTGTTACTCATCTGTGATGAAGAAGTCGCCGGTCTCTTCGCACCTCTCGGCCTGCCCGTAGCCGACAGCCTGGGGCAGGGCGGCAAGTGCATGCCCATTCCGGACATGCCCGTGCTGCCCAATGCAGGCACGGAAATCCGGCTCTTCAACCGCGAAGGCACACTCCTGCACAGCCTCACCTACTCGGACGACTGGTACGGCAGCAATGCCAAAAAAGAAGGCGGCTGGTCTCTGGAAATGCGCAATCCCCGGGCAGCCTGCCGGATGCAGGGCAATTGGACGGCCTCAGAAGACCTGCGCGGAGGCAGCCCGGGACGACGAAATTCCGTCCATTTGGCGAAAGCCGACAGCCTCCACGCCAGCTGCCTGCAAGTCTATCCCCTCACAGACCAACTGCTCCAACTGACCTTCGACAAAGCGCTCAGCCCGACCCTGCCCCAAACCCATTTCTCCATCCAACCCAACACCGCCATAGACAGCATCTACCTCAAAGAGGGCTCACCCAACATCCTGCTCCTCTCCCTGGCCCAACCCCTGCAAAACGGCACGCTCTACGAACTGCAAATCGCCGACGAACTCACCGACTGCCTCGGCCTGCCCGTTGCTCCCAATCAAAAACTGTCCTTTGGCCTGCCCGAAGAGCCGGAAGAGGGCGACATCCTCATCAACGAACTGCTGTACGAACCCCAAAGCGGAGGCAAAGACTTCATCGAGCTGTACAACGCCTCCGACAAAATCCTCTCCCTCGACGGCCTGCTGCTCGCCAACCTCTGGCAGGGCAGCGACTCCATCCAAGCCCTCCAACTCCAATACCTTTTGCTGCCCGACCAACGAGTTGCCCTGACGGAATCCCCCTCCGACATCCTCCAACGATACCAAGTGCCGCACCCCAAACAACTGCTCAGCACTCAACTGCCCGTATTCGCCCCGCCGGAAGGCCTCGTCAGCCTGATGTTCGTAACGCCCCAGGGCACTCTGCGCGAAATAGACCGCTTCCCCTATTCCGATGAACTGCACAACCCCCTGCTCGCCGATACGCGAGGAACCTCCTTAGAGCGCATCTCCCCGCTCGCACCCACAGACGAAAGCGAAAACTGGACCTCAACTGCCCAAAGCGCAGGAGGCGCAACGCCCACAGGCGAAAACTCCCAGCGAGTTTCATTTGCCCCCCAGGGCAAAAAACAAGCCCGATTCTATACCGAATACCGCCTCTTCTCCCCCGATGGCGACGGATACCGCGACCTGCTGCCCATACGTTATGATTTACAGCAAAATGATGCAAGCATCAACTTGCTTATCTTTGACCTCGAAGGCAGGCTCCGCAGGCAACTCCTCCGAATGCACTCCATAGGCAGCCGCGGCACGCTGTACTGGGCAGGCGAAGACGACAGCGGACAAAGACTGCCGAGGGGCACTTACCTGATTTGGGTGGAGTGCTTCTTCCCCAACGGACAGGTCGAACAGCACAAACTGAGCTGCCTGTTAAATTATCACTAAAGGCAACCCATCATGCCCTTTTTACGAACCTGGATAAAAACCTTCTCCCATGCACTCGAAGGCATACGCGAATTGCTCTTTGCCGAAAAACACGCCGGCATCCTTTGGCTTAGCGCCATCGCCACCATCGGCATGGGTTTTGCAGTAAAACTGAACAAGACGGAGTGGTGCCTCGTTATCCTCTGCATAGGCGCCGTGTTCTCCGCCGAAGCTATGAACTCTGCCCTCGAGCGGCTCACAGACCTCGCATCGCCGAACTACCATCCGCTCGCAAAAAAAGCCAAAGACCTCGCTGCCGGAGCCGTGCTCATACTCGTCATCACAGCAGCTCTGATAGGATTGTTGATTTTTGTGCCAAAATTGTGGTGATTGACAGTCTTCGAAAAACTCAAAAAAAACCATGAACACCACACACGCGAAGTTTTTTCCTCCCGCACCCCCAAGCCCTAAAGGGGCGGCCCACCCGCGGCTCTTTCAGAGGCCTCTTTCTCTTACATTTCTTTTACTTTTAGTACATTTGTTGTCTGCCTGCCTCACCAACCTCCGGGCACAAGAGCAATTGGGCTTGCGCACGGGCAGTTTCAGTGGGGTCAATGCGCTTAGCCTCAACCCTGCGGCGGCTACCGGCATGCCTTTGGCCTGGGATGTCAATCTCATAGAGGCCGGAATTTTCGGGCAAACCAACTACGCCTTTGTCAACAATGGAGGTTTGCTTCCCTTTTGGCGGGCGCGCAAAAATCTAATCTTCGATGTACCTGAAACGGTCAGTAGCACAGAGCCGCCCATCCCGGGAGCCTTCATCGTTGATTTCAGGACCAACAGGCAACACAAACACCTCGCCATAATCAGCAACATCACAGGCCCTTCCTTTTTCGTCAGCCTGCCCGACGGCAACAAAATCGGCCTCATTTCGCGGGCGCGCCTTATGCTCATGGGCTATAAAGTGCCATCTGTGCTCGACTACTACACCTACGAAGCCAAGCCTAACTTTGAAAACTTTGAAGTAGCACCCTTCCACACAGGTCTTATGAGTTGGAGCGAACTGGGCCTGCACTTCAGCCACGAATGGGAGACCTGGTACGGCACTTTCGGCTTCGGCATCACGGGGAAGTACCTGCAAGGCTATGAGGCGGCCTTCTTTGACAACAATAAGCCCACCACCATCGCCAAATTGCCGGGCGACAGCCTGACCAGCATTTCGGCAGATTTGTCCTACGGACTTACCCTCGGAGCCTTTGAAGAAAACGGCTACCGCTTTGGCCCCACGGGCCACGGCTTAGGGCTTGACCTCGGCATGCAAATCACGGGCGAAGGCAGCTACGAGCCTCTCTCCTGGCGCGTAGGCATAGCCCTGCTCGACCTGGGGCGCATCCATTTCGACCAACTGGCTCAACAGCATCGTGTACAGATTGACAACAAGACCATCATCCTCGACACTGAGCCTCTGACGCACTTTCAACGCACCGAATTTACCGACACCCTCATAGGCGGCTTCAGCGAGCAAGTACTGGGAGACCCGCGGGCTTCGCTTGCCGACAATGCCTTCCAAATGTGGCTGCCCACAGCGCTCAGCCTGCAGGGCGAAGTCGCTTTGACCGACGATTTCTTTCTGCACGGCTTGCTCATCCAGCGCCTCGCCTACAGGCCCTCTGTCTCGCGAGGAAATTTTCTGGCGCTCACCGCCCGCTATGAAAAAAAATACTGGGGGCTATGGCTGCCCCTCTCCCTGTACAACTACACGGAACTTCAACTCGGCCTGGCCCTCAAAGCCGGCCCTCTGACCATAGGTACCGAACGCCTCGCCTCCTTCTTCAGCAACAAACAGTGGGACGGACTCGACTTTTACTTCGCGCTGAAAGTGCCACCCTTCAGCCTGCAAAAAACTTTGAAGCCCCAAAGAAGGCACCGGCGCGGCAAGAGCCCTCGCTGTTACGAATTTTAATCTTATTTTTGGTCGGAAAAACCGGAAAGACCGGCATCACAAAATAAGAACCAACTGCTATCGTGCTCAACTTTTTTCGCACCAACCAAATTCTGGCAGCCCTGCTTTACCTGCCGTATATGTTGCCTTTCGTGGCAGCTTTTTGGTTGGAGCCTTTCGGCAAAAAACCGAGCATGCAGGCGGGATGGCTGTATGACCTCCTTTTCGGCTCTTATGCCGACGGCCCCATCTGGAACAGAGCGCTTTTCATTTTTTTCCTCTTTGCCCTGGCGCTTTTCACAACGCAACTGGTCATCAACCGCCAGCTCGACCGGACTTTCACGTTGTTTCCGGGTTTGTTTTTCATCCTGTTTGCTTCGGCTTCGGTTTCCTGGATGCATTTTTCGCCCATGCTTCCCGCCATGTTTGTGCTCTTGCTCTCCATTCGGGAATTGATGAGCGTTTACAAAAAATACACCCCCGTCAAACACATTTTCAACGGAGGCTTTTGGCTGGCTATAGCCGCCTTCTTCCTGCCTCCCATCAACCTGCTTTTGATTTGGGAATTTTTGCTGCTGCAAAGAGTGCGCACCAACCGGAATGCCATGGACATCCCCTCCTTTCTTTTGGGCTGGCTTACGCCAAATTTCATCCTTGGCAGTTGGATGTACTGGAAAGGAAATTTGCACGGCTTTTGGGAAAAGCAATTTGCACCTCTCGCCCAATTCCGCCTTCCGTCAAGCGGGCAGATCACACAGATAGAGGTAGCTGTGCTACTCGTTGCATGTCTCTTCCTGCTCTTCTTATTCCGCTATAGCCTCATCAAAAGAGAAATCGGCAAAAAGCGCATCATCGGCTCGCTGTACGAGTTGATCGCATTCATCACGCTCATCGCCCTTTTCCTTCCGGCTGCAGACATCGCTTTCCTGCAACTCGCCGCCATACCCGTGAGCATCCTCTTTGGGCTGATATTCTCCCAACTCAGCACACAAACGGCAGAAGGGCTGCATCTTCTGCTGTACTTCAGCGCCTTGTTTGCGCTTTATTCGCCTCTTCTTAAAGGGACGATATTGTAAAAAACTCATTCTCTCTTCAACAAAGCCGTCTGTACATTGCTCACAGGCATGGATTGTACCAGGGGAATTTCCTCTCCCTCCACTTCCTGCCCGCCACTTTCTCGCACAGGGGTTTCCGAGCCGGCTACGATTTGCCAAAAGAGCTGGTCCTCGCCCAGATACTGCAAGCTGAGCACAATGTAAGAGCCATTCACCGTAAAATACTGCATGAAGCGATCGCCAAATACCCAGCCATCTAACAAAATACCATTGTTCTCATCAATGACCCAGTGCGTACCGCTTGAATCTGCTGCCATCAAAGTATAAGGCCGTTCATCGGTTTCCTCCCCCAGTTCATAAACCAGAAGCCAGTTGTAAACCCCACTACTATCCGTAGCCGTCAACTCCAAACGCATGGGCAGCTCCTGCACAATGCCTTTGGGCGTCTGCACCTCCAAAGTACCCCGCCAGATTCCCAACCAGTCGTCGGGAAAAACAGGAACCTCTTTCTGGGCAAAAGCAAATAAGGGAAGGAAGCAGGCGAAAAAAAAGAAAAGGTTTTTCATGAAATCATTTTAATATTGGTTTTTCAAGCGGGGCTTTGCCCCGCTTGAAAAACTAAACTCACTCCACCACCACCTTGCCCGCAAAATTCCCATAGGCGCTTTCCACGCGATACAGAAGGACGCCTGCCGAGGCATCTCCGGGCAATTCCTTCAGCTCAAAGAAACCGCTGCCGGCTTCGGCCTCGCGCACTTCGCGCATCAGCAGCTTGCCGGAGAGATCAT
>JALVES010000474.1 GCA_027030635.1 Saprospiraceae bacterium
TCATCTACTCTCGGGCAACTGGCCGGGCTCGCGTTCCATAGCTACGGTGAATGCCCAGGGCGTGCCGCTGACTGCCATTTACGAAGCCGGCGGGAAAGACATCTTCCAGGCTGCTCAGGCTGTCAAAAGCAAAGACTGGGCTGTGGCCATCCCCCTGCTCGAAGAAGAAGTCAAAACGCATCCCGACAACGAATGGGCCTGGCAAAGCCTGGCCATGGCTTATTTGAACAGCTCGCAGCCGCAAAAAGCCAAAGAGGCTGCCGAAGAGCTGTTGAAGGTGGCGCCCGACAACCTCTCCGGACTCTACTTCCTGAGCCTGGCCGAGCTGAATACCAACGACATGTCCGCAGCAGAAAAACACTTACTTCGCGCCATCGAAGTGGACCCCGAGTACGCCATAGCCTACTTCTACCTCGCCATCATCCACAACCAAACCGGCGACACAAACCGGGCTTTGGACGAAGTGCTCAAGAGCATTAAATACAACCCAAAATTCCCCAATGCTTACGAACTGGCTGCCCAAATCTACGAGAAGATGGGCGATTCCCAGACGGCAGCCAGGTACCGCAAGGCGGCCCGGGGAGGCCAATAGCAGGGATAGATTGGAAAAAAGAAAGAAAGACAAGGCTTTTATGAAAGATAAACTGAAAGACCTCCAAAAACGCCGCGAAGTCGCCCTGCAGGGCGGGGGAGAGGCGCGCATCAAAAAGCAACACGAAAAGGGTAAACTCACGGCTCGCGAGCGCATCCATTTCCTGCTCGATGAAGGCTCCTTCGAAGAAATCGGCATGTTTGTAAAGCACCGCTCTCACGACTTCGGCATGGAGAAGCAGCGCATCCCCGGCGATGGCGTCATCACGGGCTACGGAACGATAGACGGGCGTCTGGTCTATGTGTATTCCCAGGACTTTACGGTTTTTGGGGGGTCCCTTTCGGAAACGCATGCCGAGAAGATCTGCAAAATCATGGACCTGGCCGTGCAAAACGGCGCCCCCGTCATTGGCCTGAACGACTCGGGCGGCGCCCGCATCCAGGAGGGCGTCAATTCCCTCGGCGGTTATGCGGAGATATTCTATCGCAATGTGCAGACCTCCGGCGTGGTGCCGCAACTGTCGGTCATCATGGGGCCCTGTGCAGGCGGAGCTGTCTATTCACCTGCCATGACGGACTTCATCATGATGGTGGAGCACACCTCTTATATGTTTGTTACGGGGCCCAATGTGGTTAAGACCGTTACCAACGAAGAAGTTACCTCCGAAGAATTGGGAGGCGCTTTCACCCACGCTTCCAAATCGGGCGTCAGCCAGCTGACGGCCTCCAACGATCTGGAGGCCCTGCAAAAAATGCGCAAACTGCTGAGCTATCTGCCCCAAAACTGGCGGGAAGAGCCCCCGGCTCTGCCCTATGAGCCGGATGAAGAATGGCGGGATGCCCTGAGCGACATCATTCCGCCCGGCGCTCATCAGCCTTATGATATGAAAGACATCATCCGCGAATTGGTGGATGCAGACAGCTTTTTTGAAATACACGAAAATTTTGCCGAGAACATCGTGGTGGGTTTTGCCCGCCTCGCCGGCAGAAGCATTGGCGTCGTGGGCAATCAGCCCATGATTCTGGCCGGTGTGCTGGATGTCAACGCCTCCCGCAAAGCCGCCCGCTTCGTGCGCTTTTGCGATGCCTTCAACATCCCTCTGCTGGTGCTGGAGGATGTGCCGGGCTTCCTGCCGGGTACGGACCAGGAGTGGAACGGCATCATCTCCAATGGCGCCAAACTGCTCTATGCCTTCAGCGAAGCCACCGTGCCGCGCGTTACGCTCATCACCCGCAAGGCCTATGGCGGAGCCTACGACGTGATGAACTCCAAACACATTCGCGCCGATATGAACTTCGCCTGGCCTACGGCCGAGATTGCCGTCATGGGAGCCCGCGGAGCCAGTGAAATCATTTTCCGAAAGGAAATCAAAGAAGCACCCGATCCCCAGGCCAAGCTGGCCGAAAAAGAAGCCGAGTATGCCGAAAAATTCGCCCATCCCTATCGTGCGGCAGAACGGGGCTTCATAGATGAAGTCATCGAACCCCGCGAAACCCGCCGCAAACTCATCAAAGCCTTTGATATGCTCCGGCATAAAAAGGTGCAGGCGCCGCTCAAAAAACACGGGAATATCCCCCTGTGAAAAGCGCCGCCACTGCGCTCATGGCAAACGGTTTCGGGCACGGGATGCATTTGGCGAAAGCCCGACAAAAACGACTCGCATGGAAGTATGAAAATATGTTCATTTATTTAGATTTTGTCTAAATAAAGCTGTGGATAAAAAATTTGTTACCAAATTCTTAAGAACTTATATCTTTGCAGCGGTTTGGTAAAAGGATTCTGTACGAAACTGACTTTAAATAACTCTCAAGACATGAGTTCACATTGGCTTTCCAGGAGTCTTGTCCTGCTATTCATGGTTTTTGCATCAGCCGGGCTTTGGGCCCAGGGTGGAGACCCCGCAGCGGGCAAGCTTGTTTTCAAAAATTACTGCGGCGCCTGCCACAACAAGGATATGAAGACGGACATGACGGGTCCGGCCCTTGGCGGTGTGGAAGAAAGATGGGCTGACTACCCCCGCGAAGACCTCTATGCATGGATTCGGAATTCCCAGGGCCTGATTGCCTCCGGCCATCCCATGGCTGTGGAGTTGTGGGAGAAGTGGAAGCCCGTTCAGATGAGTGCCTTTCCCAATTTGACGGATGAGGACATTGAGAATGTGCTGGCTTTTATAGAGCAGGAATACACCAAGCAGCCCGTTGTAGCCCAGGGGCCTGCCGGCACTGCCGGTGGAGAGGCCAAGGCCGATTACAGTTGGCTGTATTGGGTCATTTTTGTCGTTTTGGCCGTGGTGGCCGTCGTATTGAGCCGCCTGATTGCGCGCATGAAATATCTGGCAGAGCTGAAAGCCGGCAATGCCGATGCGCAGATGCCGGCCTTTGGGCAGATGTTTCGCAGTAAGGCCTTTTTGACCTTCTTTAGCTTTTTCGTCCTTGCCTGGTTGAGCTTTACCGTCATCAATCGCGCCATCAATCTGGGGCGTCAGCAGGGCTATCAGCCCGAGCAGCCCATTAAGTTTTCGCATGCCACCCATGCGGGCCTGCACAAGATTGATTGCAAGTTTTGCCACGACGGCGCCCGCCGCAGCAAGCACTCGGTCATCCCTTCTGCCAATACCTGTATGAATTGCCACCGTGCCATCAAGGTGGGCTCGACTTATGGCACGGCAGAATTGACCAAAATCTTTGCCTCCATTGGCTACGACCCCTCTACGGATTCTTACATAGAAAACTACGACCAACTCTCTCAGGAAGAGATTGAAAAAATCTACACCAAGTGGATGCGCGACCAATACATGGTCGCCAACGGCAGCTTTGACGCCATAGGCGAAACCACGGTCAAACAACAGTGGGCAGACATCGTCTCCTCACTCACCAATGAGACCAAAGACAAAATTCAAGGCCCCATCGAATGGGTGCGCGTTCACAACCTGCCCGATCACGTTTACTACAACCACTCCCAACACGTTACCGTGGGCGGACTGGAGTGCCAAACCTGCCACGGGCCCATCGAAGAAATGGAGGTCGTGCGTCAATACGCCCCGCTCTCCATGGGTTGGTGCGTCAATTGCCACCGTCAGACGGAGGTGGCTGCCTTTAAAGACAATCCCTACTACCAGTCTTATCACCGCCTGCACGAAGAGCTGGCCTCCGGCAAGCGCTCCAAAGTAACGGTCGAAGACATCGGCGGTACGGAATGTCAGAAATGCCACTATTGATTCCCTCTGAACCTGTTTCTCGCAAACAAAGCACATCCATAACAAGATGAAAAAGAACAAGCAGAATTTTTGGGTAGGTGTCGCTCAACTGAAAGACACCCAAAAGTTTGAAGAAATATCGTCTAACGAATTTCCCGAAGAGCTTCCCTTAGAGAAAACGCTGACCGAAGAAGTGCTACAAGCGCCTGCTTCGCGCCGCGACTTTCTCAAGTACCTCGGCTTTGGCCTGGGGGCGGCTACCATAGCGGCCAGTTGCGACATTCCGGTTAAGAGGGCCATTCCCTATGTGGTAAAACCGGATGAAATCGTGCCGGGCATCGCCAACTACTACGCCTCGACCTTTGTGCGCGGCGGCGATTACTGCTCCGTCTTGGTGAAAACCCGTGAAGGGCGCCCCATCAAAATCGAGGGCAACAGCCTTTGCCCTGTTACGCGGGGCGGTACCAGCGCACGGGCCCAGGCTTCGGTACTGGACCTCTACAACGTCAATCGCTTTCAGGGCCCGGGCATGATGAAGGATGGCAAGTTTAAAGCCATGAGCTGGGAAGAGTTGGACAAAAAGGTCTCCACAGCTTTGAGCTCTGCTGCCGTGGTGCGCATACTCACGCACACCAACCTCAGCCCGACCTTCAAGGCCGTGCTCAAGGAGTTTACAGAGCGCTATCCGGGCGCCAAGGTCTTGACCTACGATCCGGTCTCCTGCTCGGCTCTCCTGCAGGCTTCTGAAGCCACACATGGGGCTGCCATCGTACCGGAATTCCACTTCGACAAAGCCGACACCATCGTCAGCTTTGGCGCCGACTTCCTCGGCACCTGGATATCTCCGGTGGAATACGCCCGCCAATACGCTTCGCGTCGTCGCATTGAAGATGTGAAGCACCCCAACATGTCTTATCACGTACAGGTAGAATCCCACATGTCGCTGACGGGCTCCAATGCCGACAAGCGCATTTTGATTCGTCCTTCCGAGCAGGGTGCGGCCATCGCTGCCTTGTACAATGCGCTTGCAGCGAAGAACGGCGCGCCTGCAGTCCCGGCTCCGAAAATTAACGATAAAGCCGCCGCTGCCATCAAGGAACTGAGCAATCGCCTGCAATCGGCCAAAGGCAAAGCGCTGGTCGTTTCCGGCTCCAACAACCTCGGCGACCAATTGCTGATCAACGCCATCAACCAACTCCTCGACAGCTATGGCAACACCATCGGCTTCGAACGGGTTTCCAAACAACGCCAGGGCATGGACCGCGAAGCTCAGGAACTGCTGGGCGAGATGAACAAAGGCGCCGTGGACGTACTCATCGTCCTGGGCGATGCCAATCCCGCCTGGGAGTTGCCCAATGCCGAAGAGTTCCGCGCTGCCATGGCCAAAGTGAAGACGAAAATCAGCATGGTGGGCGTGCCCAACGAAACGGCTTCGCTCTGCGATTACATCGCTCCCGACCACCATTATCTCGAGAGCTGGGGCGATGCCGAACCCAAAGCGGGCGTCTATAGCTTGCAGCAGCCCACGATTGCGCCCCTCTTCAACACCCGCCAGGCAGGGGAGTCCCTGCTGCGCTGGGCCGAGAGCGCCAACTTCGACCCGGGTACGGCCGAAGAGCCGCCCTACTATCGCTATCTGAAAAAATTCTGGAAGGAAAACCTCTTTCCGCAGCAAAGCGCCTATTCCGATTTCCAAAAATTCTGGGACCACAGCCTGCACGATGGCATTTTTAGCCTTCCGGCAAATGCAGACTATGCCGTGAATCCCGTAGATGTACAGGCTGCTGCCGGTATGCAGGAAAAACCCTCCTCGGCAGAGTTGGAAATGGCTTTCTACGAAACCGTCAACATAGGAGGCGGCCAATACGCCACCAACCCCTGGCTGATGGAAATGCCGGACCCCGTGGCCCGCACAACCTGGAACAACTACATGGCCATCCCCGTCTATTGGGATGGAGGCAATGAGTGGAAAGCTTTTAAAGGGCTGAATGAAAACGAAATTTACGGCATGGCCGACAAGGTGGAGGTCGAAATCGGAGGCCGCAAGCAAACGGTGGACTGCATCCGCCAGTTTGGTTTGGCCGAAAATACCCTCGCCATGGCGCTCGGCTACGGCCGCGAGCAAATAGGCGTCTGTGGTTATCAGGAAGGCGTCAACGTCAATCCCTGGCTGGGCTTAGATAAAAACGGCAATGTTCGCTATTACGCTACGGATGTGGCCGTGTCGGACAAAGTGGGTGAAGACGATGCCTTTGCCTGTGTGCAGTATCACCACACCATGGGCGTCAAGGGCAAAGACCCCAAGACGGGTGAGGAGCTGAATGTGGATGAAAAAACCGTGATGACCCTGCGCGAGGGCTATCAGGGCGGCCTGACGGAGCGCTCGGTGCTCTACTACGGCTCCACCAAAAACCTGGCTGAACTGGTCGAGCACATCAAAGAAAAGCGCAGCGAGGCTCAGGAGTGGGTGGAAAACTCCCTCTATCCCTACGACGAATACAACGAAAAATACTACAGCCAGGGCCACCACTGGGGCATGCACATAGACATGAATGCCTGCATCGGCTGTGGCGCCTGCCAGGTGGCCTGTATAGCCGAAAACAACGTGCCGGTCGTGGGCCGCAAGGAAGTGAGCCGCCACCACGAAATGACCTGGTTGCGCATAGACCGCTACTTCTTTGGCGATTACGAAAACCCGCACGTGGCCTATCAGCCGATGATGTGCCAGCACTGCGACAATGCTCCCTGTGAGAATGTTTGCCCCGTAGCCGCTACCAACCACAGCTCCGAAGGTCTGAACCAAATGACCTACAACCGCTGCATCGGTACCCGCTATTGCGCCAACAACTGCCCTTACAAGGTGCGTCGCTTCAACTGGCTGGATTTCTCTACGGCCGACATCTTCCCCGCCAATGAGTACTACGTATCCAACGAAGAAGTGCCCTTTGGCGCCGACAACCTCACGCGCATGGTGCTGAACCCCGACGTTACGGTGCGTTCGCGCGGTGTGATCGAGAAGTGCAGCTTCTGCGTACAGCGTCTGCAGGAAGGCAAGTTGACCGCCAAGAAGGAGGGCCGCAAGCTGGTAGATGCCGATGTCCGCTCTGCCTGCCAAACGGCTTGCCCGACCGGCGCCATCACTTTTGGAGACCTCAATTCCAAAGGCGATTTGGCTAAGCGTTTGGATTCGCCTTTGAATTATTACGTGCTGGAGGAAGTGGGCATCCGGCCTTCTGTAGCTTACAGCGCCAGGGTAGTCAATACCGATGAGTCGCTCAAGCCCGAAAGGGGAGAAGAGGCGCATGGCGAAAATCACGAAGGATGATTTTTAAGGCGAAGCATCCGCCTGTCAGATAAGATGAGAATATTTTGCCTTTCGGCAAATGCATGAAAGAACAACACTAACAACGAAAAACAATGAGTGCAGTAGTCTCTCCCATCAGGGAACCGTTGGTACGGGGACATAAGACGTACCATCAAATTACGGAAGACATTTGCGCGCCAACGGAGCGGGCGCCGGGCTTTGCCTGGGTGGTGGCTTTCACCGTAGCCGTTTCGTTTTTGGCTCTCTATGTCTTTGCCGTGGCCTGGACGATTTGGTTTGGTATCGGTACCTGGGATCTCAACCGCACCATCGGCTGGGGTTGGGACATCACCAACTTCGTTTGGTGGATCGGTATCGGTCACGCCGGTACGCTGATCTCGGCCATCCTGCTGCTCTTCCGTCAAAAGTGGCGGACGGGCGTAAACCGCGCGGCAGAGGCCATGACGATCTTTGCCGTGATGTGTGCCGGCCAGTTTCCCCTCATCCACATGGGGCGTCTTTGGCTGGGCTTCTTCGTCTTCCCTTATCCCAACACCCGCGGTCCTTTGTGGGTGAACTTCAACTCTCCTTTGTTGTGGGACGTGTTTGCCATCTCGACCTATTTTACGGTTTCCGTTTTGTTTTGGTACACCGGTTTGGTTCCTGACCTCGCTACTTTGCGCGATCGCTCCAAGGGCCTGCGCCGCAAGTTGTACGACATGTTTTCCTTTAGCTGGACGGGAGCTGCCAAGCACTGGCAGCGCTGGGAGTATCTGTCTCTGGTATTGGCCGGTTTGGCTACGCCTCTGGTACTTTCCGTACACACCATCGTGAGCTTTGACTTTGCCACTTCTGTGGTACCGGGCTGGCATACGACGATTTTCCCGCCCTACTTTGTGGCCGGAGCCGTGTTCTCGGGTTTTGCCATGGTGCAGTCTTTGATGATCATTGCCCGCAAGGTGCTCAATTTGAAAGAGTACATCACCCTTGAGCACATCGAGAGCATGAACAAAGTGATTCTGGTAACGGGCACGGTGGTAGGTGTGGCCTACCTGACGGAGCTGTACATCGCCTGGTACTCCGGTTACATTTATGAGCAATTTGCCTTTTACAACAGGGTGTTTGGCCCGTACTACTGGTCTTATATAGGCATGATGAGTTGCAATGTGCTTGTACCTCAGATATTTTGGGTGAAAAAATGGAGGCGCAATGTCTTTTTGACCTTCCTGCTTTCCATTTTCATCAACATCGGTATGTGGTTTGAGCGCTTTGTCATCATTGCCACGACCCTGGCCCGTGACTTTTTGCCTTCGAGCTGGAGCTACTACAGCCCGACTTGGGTTGAGATTGCCTTGTTTACGGGTTCGTTGGGTTTGTTTTTTACGCTCTTCCTGCTCTTTACGCGTTTGGCGCCGGTGGTGGCCATTGCGGAGATCAAGCACATTTTGAAATCGGCGGGCGATCAATACACGGGCCCCGATGCTCAGCACGGGCATGATGCGCATTAATGGCATTTGCCTTGAGCGCAAAAAGAAACTTTGATTAAAGAGAAAAGCAGTACGACATGAATAGCGAAACAAAGCAGCAGATTTTATTCGGGCTTTATGACGATGATGAGCAGCTTTTGGATGCGGTGCGCAAGGCCAAAGCCGATCATCTGGACATCATGGATGTCTATTCGCCCTTTCCCGTACACGGGTTGGACGAGCTTTTGGGCCTGGCTGAATCGCGTCTGCACATAGCCGGCTTCATCTATGGCGCCTTGGGTACATTGACGGCTTTTGGTTTTATGACCTGGGTTTTCACTCGCGACTGGCCCATCATCTTTGGCGGTAAGCCTTATTGGTCGGTGCCCGCCTTCATCCCCATCACTTTTGAGCTGACGGTATTGTTTGCTGCGGTGGGTATGACCTTTACCTTTTATGCCGTATCGAGGTTGTGGCCGGGAGCGGATAACCCCATTTTGCATCCGCGTATTACAGACGACAAGTTCTGTATAGCCTTTGACACTACAGCTTGTGAGGAAGGCGATGTCAATAAGTTGAAAAACTTTTTTGAAGCGACCGGAGCGTCTTTGGTAGATGTGAAGGAAGTCTAAGAAGAAGCATCATGCAACGGAAAAAAGAGTAGCGATGAACAACATCAAACACTATATTATCGGGGCTTTCGCATGGGCTGTTTTAGGCCTGTCGGCTTGCCAGCAGCCCGGTCCGAATCAAACCGGCAGCGAGTACATGCCGGATATGGCGCACTCCATTGCTTATGAGGCCAATTATTACACCAAATATCACCTCAACAACTGGGATGATGAGAGCGTGAAGTCTTATGTGGAATTGGCCATGCATCACGATCCCGTGCCGCGCACCATTCCGCGCGGTTATGCGGGTATAGCCTTATCGGCAAATGATTCTATGCTCGAGGAAGAGGAGGCTTTGCTCGAAGGCGCCGAAGGCGGCATCAAAGTGCCGGTCAATGGCCATGTGCCCTTTTACTATGGCGACTCGGAGGAAGAGCGCCAACGCGCCATGGAAGAAATCCGGGAAAATCCCTACTACATCACAGAGGAAGGCCTGGCAAAAGGCAAGGAGTTGTACAACATTTACTGCGCGATTTGCCATGGCGAAAAAGGCGATGGCGATGGCTATCTGGTGCGCGATGCCAACCCCGCCACAGGTGATCCGGGCGGCAAGTATCCCGCAGCTCCGGTGAATTTCACCTTAGATGATTTTGTGAACTCCTCCAATGGCCGCTACTACTACGCCATCATGTACGGTAAGAATGTGATGGGCGGGTATGCAGACAAGCTTTCCTATGAGGAGCGTTGGCAGGTGATCCACTACATTCGCTCTTTGCAGGCTAAGGCCAAGGGAGCGACCTACTCTGCTGATGAAAACACTTTGAATCCCGAGTACGGCACGCCCGTGGCTCAAGCTGCCGCAGGAGGCGCTGCTCAGGAAGACGAAATGAATATGGAAGAAGGCGGGCACCATTGAGTGCGGTCTTTTGATTCCGACCACATAGAGCGCTGACAAAACATTGCGTAAGAGATGAACCAATTAACATTTACATCTAAGCAAAAGCGAACGTTCTTCATTATGATGGCCATAGGCGTGGTTTCCATGATCCTCACCTATGTGCTGGACGGTCAATACAACCACCTTCGCTTTTGGACGAACTACCTTCACAATGCCGTATTCTTTACGGGCTTGGGCGTTATGGGGCTCTTTATTTTGGGCGCTTTTGTTACTGCCTGGGCCGGTTGGTATGTGGTGATGAAGCGGATATGGGAAGCCTTTTCGCTTTTCATTCTGCCGGGCATGCTGCTCTTTATCCCTTTGGTGGCAGGCCTGTGGTTTGGCTGGCATCAGCTTTACATCTGGGGCGATTCCGAGGTCGTTGCTCACGATGAAGTGCTCCAGGGCAAGTCGGCCTTACTGAATAAAGGGGCTTATACCATAGCGACTTTCGTTATCCTTGGTATCTGGTATTTGTTCGCCAAAAAGATGCGTGCTTTGTCACTGGAAGAAGAGCGCCAGGGGCCGGGTGAGAATTTTGCCTTTCACCGCAAGTTGCGGGTGTGGGCAGCGGGCAGCCTTCCGCTGATCGGCTTTCTGAGTGTTCCTTTGATTACCCTTTGGGACATGTCGCTGGAGCCACATTGGTACAGCACCCTTTACTTTTGGTACACCGGCGCCAGTTGGTTTGTCGCGGCCATTGCGCTGACGATTTTGTTGTTGTTTTACCTGCGTGGCAAGGGATATTTTCCCCATGTTACGGATGAGCACGTTCACGATTTGGGTAAATATCTCTTTGCTTTTTCCATTTTCTGGACTTATCTGTGGTTTGACCAGTTTATGTTGATTTGGTATGGCAACGTGGGTGAAGAGACCGTTTACTTCAAGCTTCGCCGAGATATGTATCCGGTATTGTTTTACGGAAACCTCCTCATCAATTTTGCTCTGCCGTTTTTGATTTTGATGCGCAACAGCACGAAGAAGAAAGTCGGTACGATGGTCTTATCGGCTGTATTGGTCTTTTTTGGCCACTGGCTGGATTTCTTCCTGATGATTAAGCCGGGCCCTCTCATGGAAGCACAGCACCTTGCCGGCGAGCATGCTGCCGGAGGTTTTGTGGCAGGCTTTACTTTACCGGGCCTTTTGGAGTTGGGTACTTTCGTGGGCTTTTTGGGTTTCTTTGCCTATTTTGTATTTAGCAAATTGGCCGAAGCGCCTCTGGAGCCGGCTCAGGATCCGTACCTCGAAGAGAGTTTGCACCATCACGCGTAAAAGAAAAAAATACTTAAGTCCATGCAACTTTTGATCGTTCTAATAAGTATTGTTCTGCTGGTTTTGATCGTCATTCAGACCGGAAAACTCCGGGAGATGACCACAGCTTTGAGCAGCAGCAGTGCAGAAGAAGCACAGCAGGAGGTAAACAAACGTCAGGGCAATCTGATGCTCGTATTCCTGGTTGGCTTCTTAGGGCTGTTTATCTGGTCAGCCCTGTATTACAAAAATTACTACCTGGGTTATGGCCCTCATGAGGCCGCTTCTGAGCACGGGAAAGAGATAGACTGGCTGTTTAATGTTACCCTGATCATTACGAGCATCGTCTTTTTCATCACCCAGGTTTTGCTCTTTTATTTTGCATGGAAGTATCGCGGCCGCAAGGGGCATCAGGCTCAACATATTTCTCACGACAACAAGCTGGAGATCGTCTGGACGCTGGTGCCTGCCATTACCATGACTCTGCTCGTTATCGGCGGTATGGATGTCTGGAACAAGGTGATGCCTGATGTGGAAGACCCCACTGAGCTGGTGCAGTTGGAAGTTACGGGCTATCAATTTGCCTGGGACATCCGCTACCCGGGGGCCGACAACGAGCTTGGCGACAAGAACTTCCGCCTCATCAGCGCTACGAACCCGCTGGGGCAGGATTGGACCGATAAGCGCAACTTAGATGATTTTCACGCCAGTGAGATTGTCTTGCCTGTCGGCAAACAAGTGCGCGTGCGCATTACGGCTAAAGACGTGCTGCACAGCTTTTATCTCCCGCAGTTTCGCGTGAAAATGGATGCCGTTCCGGGCATGCCGACTTATTTCGTCTTTACGCCTACTAAGACGACAGAGGAGTATCGCAAGGAATTGAGCAAATATCCGGAATATCAGGTGCCCTCCGATCCCGATGACCCCAAGAGCGAGCCGCTTTGGAAAACCTTTAACTATGAATTGGCTTGTGCCGAGTTGTGTGGAAAAGGGCACTATTCCATGCGTCGTGTAGTCAAAGTCGTGAGTGAGGAAGAGTTTAAAAAGTGGGCCAAAGAGCAGCCTTCTTTCTACATGACCAACATCCGGGGTACAGATGAAGACCCTTACAAAGGGCAATATCTGGAAGTCGAGCTGAAGCAGCATGCCAAAGAATACAAGGCCCAGCTCGAAAAGGCCATTGAAGCAGAGAATCCCGATGACAAAATCGTGCGCTTGAAGTACGTTACCTTTGAGACGGGCTCCGCTAAGCTGTCGCCTTTGTCGAAGTATGAGTTGGATGAAGTGGTGGCTACTTTGAAAGAGTATCCCCACATGAAGATTGAAATCGCCGGCCATACCGATAATACCGGAGATGCGGATGCCAACATGGCGCTTTCTCAGCGCAGGGCAGAGGCTGTCCAAAATTATTTGATTGAACACGGCATAGATCCGGCTCGCCTGACAGCTAAGGGGTATGGCTCGTCCCGGCCGCAAGCCTCCAATGATACAGAGGAAGGCCGCCAGGAAAACCGTCGTACGGAATTTAAAATTTTGGATTTGTGATGATGGTTGCAACTTTCGAAAGATTCTTTTCGTAACTTTGTTTGCGACCATTTATTCAGATAAAAACATCATCCATCATGGCAACTACCACACAGGAAGTTTCAAAACACCAAATCGATCAGTTGATCGAAGAGTATGGTTACGATGATCACTTTCATGAGCATCATCATGAAGGAGATAAATACCAATCGGGCTTTATTCAAAAGTACATCTTCAGCCAGGACCACAAGATGATCGCCCGTCAGTTCCTGATTACGGGCATGATCTGGGGTATCCTCGGAGGCTTGATGTCTTTGATCTTCCGTCTTCAATTGGGATTTCCGGAAGAAAATATGGCTTGGTTGAAGCCTCTGCTGGGCAAGTGGATCATCATCAACGATGGCGTGGGTACGCTGGACCCCGAGTTCTACTATGCCCTGGTAACCATCCACGGTACAGTCATCGTCTTTTTCGTATTGACGGCGGGCTTGAGCGGTACGTTTAGCAACCTGCTCATTCCGCTTCAGATTGGTGCGCGCGACATGGCCTCGCCTTTCCTGAACATGTTGTCTTACTGGTTTTTCTTCCTGGCCAGTGTGGTGATGTTCGTTTCTCTTTTTCTGAGTACGGGGCCTTTTGCCGGAGGTTGGGTGGCCTATCCTCCGCTATCGGCCTTGCCGGAGGCTTCTTCGGGCTCGGGAGCGGGAATGACCCTGTGGTTGATTTCTTTGGTGCTGTTTGTGGTTTCGGTTTTGCTGGGGGGTATTAATTACATCACTACGGTATTGAACCTTCGCACCAAAGGCATGAACATGTGGCGTTTGCCTTTGACGATCTGGTCGTTTTTTATCACGGCCATTATCGGCTTGTTGTCTTTTCCTGTGGCGGCAGCGGGCTTTTTCCTCCTGATGTTTGACCGAATGCTGGGAACGAGTTTTTATCTTAATGAAATTTTTATCAATGGCCATGCTTTGGATCGGGTAGGGGGCAGTCCCATTTTGTACCAGCACCTGTTTTGGTTCCTGGGACATCCCGAGGTGTATATCATCATCCTGCCGGCCATGGGTCTTGTCTCGGAGGTGATGTCCACCCATGCGCGTAAGCCGATTTTCGGGTACAAGGCTATGGTGTATTCCATTGCCTCCATTGGCTTTTTGTCCTTCCTGGTATGGGCTCACCACATGTACGTGGCGGGCATCAACCCCTTCATAGCCAACTTCTTCATCATCTTTACGCTGATCATTGCCGTTCCCTCGGCTGTGAAGGTGTTTAACTGGATTACGACCATTTACGGAAGTAGCTATCGCTTTAATGCGGCTTCCATGTTTGCTGTGGGCTTTGTGTCTATGTTCATCTCGGGTGGTTTGACGGGGATTTTCCTCGGCAATGCCGTTTTGGACATTCCGCTGCACGACACCTATTTTGTGGTGGCACACTTTCACGTGGTGATGGGTGTGGCGGCCTTTTTTGGCATGTTTGCCGGCATTTATCACTGGTACCCCAAGATGTTTGGCCGTTTCATGGATGAGTCTTTGGGTAAGCTGCACTTCTGGGGTACTTTGATAGGCGCTTATGCCGTGTTTATTCCTATGCACTATATTGGCATGGCCGGTGTTGCCCGCCGCTATTACAAATTTGATAGTTTTGATGCCTTTTCTCATTTTGCCGGCATCAATAAGTTCATCACCATTGCAGCTATCGTAACTTTCGTCTTCCAGTTGATTTTTGTGATCAACTTCTTCTACAGCATTTGGAAGGGACGCAAGATGACGAGCCGCAACCCCTGGGGTTCTACCACGCTGGAATGGACTACGCCCATTCATGCAGGGCATGGCAACTGGCCGGGCAAACTGCCTGCCGTACAGCGCTGGCCCTATGATTACACCAAAAACGGTCGCGATTTCATTCCGCAGATAGAGCCTCAAAGCGAGGCGGAGAAGGACGAGTTTCATTAAGATTAAAAAATGAAAAGCGCCGAAGGGCGCTTTTCAACAGAGTTGAACAACAGGATGGAGCAGATAAAGGACAAGGCGATAAGTGTTTCGGGCGGTCTTTGGACATGGCTGAAGGATTTTGAATTGTTGGTGAAGTTGCGCCTTACGCTTACGGTCTTGTTTTCGGCCATCATGGCTTGGGCTATTGTAACGCCGGTATGGGCGTGGAGGACTTTCGGGTTGTTGTTGTTCGGCGGTTTTTTTGTAACAGCTGCAGCCAATGCGCTCAATGAAGCCTTGGAAAAGGACTACGACCGTCTGATGACGCGCACGGCCGCACGCCCTATGGCTGCAGGCCGGATGAGTATGTCCAAGGGCGTTTTGATGGCGGGCTTGATGAGTGTGATCGGCTTTTTGCTGCTCGGCGCCATCAATTTATTGGCCGTCTTTTTCGGGGCCCTGGCTTTGGTGAGTTATGCCTTTGTCTATACGCCCATGAAGCGGGTTTCTACGGCTGCCATCCCCATAGGAGCGATTCCCGGGGCCATGCCTATGCTCATAGGCGCAGTAGCTGCAGATGGAAATTTGACGCCCCTGGGACTGACGCTTTTTGCCATTCAGTTTTTGTGGCAATTCCCGCACTTTTGGGCCATTGGCTGGTTGGGCTTTGAGGAGTACCAAAAGGCGGGCTTCAAAATGGTGCAAGCCAGAAAGGGAAAACCCGATGCCCAGTTGGGCCTGCAGGCTGCTTTTTACGCCTTGTGCCTTGCTGTCATTAGCTGGGTGCCTTATAAACTGGGAA
Organism: Saprospiraceae bacterium; assembly: GCA_027030635.1. Lineage (GTDB taxonomy): Bacteria > Bacteroidota > Bacteroidia > Chitinophagales > Saprospiraceae > WGBN01. The sequence continues at coordinate 15,618 of JALVES010000474.1, forward strand.
GCACGGGCATGGTCTCGGCCGTTTTGGCCTGCCTGCTCTCGCTGGGCTTTGCATGGGCAGGGTGGAAACTGTACAGGCAAAAAAACAGGAAGGCAGCTTTGGGCCTGATGTTTTACTCATTGCTTTATTTGCCTTTGGTGCTGATTTTGCTCTTTGTGGACAAAGTGTAATAAGCGAAGCAATTCGCAAAAGCTTAAAAGATGGTAACGACAATTAAAAATACAGAGGCTGATAGTGCGGCAAGGCTTTTTCAAGCCAAGAGGTTTGCCTTGTGGATTGGCATAGCCGGTATGATGATGGTGTTTACCTCTTTGACAAGCGCGTACATTGTGCGCAAGGCAGCGGGCAACTGGCTGGAGTTTAAGTTGCCCGATATCTTTTTTTACAACGCCCTTTTGGCCATGGCTTCCAGTGTGGTTTTGCAGGCTTCTTATGCTGCTTTTAAGCGCGGGAAGTTTGCGCTTTATAAGAGCCTTTTGGCTTTGACGCTGCTTATGGGAGTCGCTTTTTTGGTTGGCCAATACGCCGGTTGGATGCAATTGACTGATATGGGAATTTTTTTACAGGGCAACCCCTCGGGTTCCTTTGTCTTTGTCTTGTCGGGTTTGCATGCTTTGCACCTTTTGGTCGGTTTGACGAGTCTGAGCGTGGCCTTGTTTCAGGCCCTTTCGCTTCCTGACCGGCTTACGGAGCGTCGCAAATTTCGCTTTGGACTGACTTTGACTTTTTGGCATTTTTTGACCTTTTTGTGGGTATATCTGATGGCGCTTTGGATGTACCTCGCATAAACGAATATTCATCACCTCAACGAAAACAATATGGCAACGGATTCTGCAATGGCGAATACACAGGAAAACTTGTGGGAAGGCGGGAAATCCCCCTTCAAAGCCAGCTACGGTAAGCTGATGATGTGGTATTTTCTGCTTTCGGATGCCTTTACTTTTGCCGGCTTTCTGATTGCTTATGGCGCTTTGCGCTTTAGCTCAGATATATGGCCTACACCGGATTTCGTGTTTAGCACAGCTCCCTTTGGCATTGAGCACGCCCCATTGATTTTTGTAACCTTTATGACCTTTGTCCTTATCGCCAGCTCGGTAACCATGGTGCGTGCCGTGCAGGAGGGCCAACAGGAAAACAAAAACGGTGTAGTCTTTTGGTTGTTTATGACCATCCTGGGTGGTTTGACCTTCCTTGGCTCTCAGGCCTGGGAGTGGACCAACCTCATTGCCCATGAAGGCGTAACAGTAACGACCAATCCCTTTTCCCGCCATACGGATGCAGGCGTTTATCTTTCGGGTGAAGAACTGTTGGCCGCCGGCTTTGTAGAAGTGCCTGTGGCCATGCACGGCGCAGAGCATCACGGTGAAGCAGTCGCAGAGCATGGCGATGAGCACGCAGCTGCAGAGGCTGCTTCAGCGGTCTATTATTTGCCGAAAGGCGCAGCAGATATCCCGGAAAACCGCTACTTCGTCAAAGCCAACCACCATGGCGAAGTGCTGGCCGGAGAAGCTTTTGAACCGGGAGATAACTACCTGATTACTTACAACCATGCGACTCATCTGTATGAAACAAGCGCTTATAAAACGGCAGATGGAAGCATTAAGAAAGAAGCTTTCGGCCCCAAAACTTTTGGTGCCCTGTTCTTCTTCATCACGGGCTTTCACGGCTTCCACGTTTTTTCGGGAGTCTTATTCCTGCTGATCATCGCCATCAATGCCATGAGCGGACTCTATGTAGAGCGTCGCAATGGATATGAAATGGTCGAAAAAGTAGGTCTTTACTGGCACTTTGTGGACTTGGTGTGGGTATTTGTTTTCCTCGTGTTTTATCTGCTGTAAAACGGCAGCGCTCAAACCAAAACGACTAACGTTTAAAGAAAAAATGACATGGCACATTTGACTTACGAAGAAGGGAAGAAACTGGCGATGAAGGGCTTGGGCATCTTGGCAGTGGTAACGCTGGCAGAGGTTTTTATCGCTTTGATCGGCAATGGCCACCTGATTGAGGGCTTTCGTCTGGCGCGCTGGGTGATGTATCCGGCCATGATCCTGCTCAGCATGTACAAGGCGTATTTTATCATTTACAACTTCATGCACCTTGGCTTTGAAGTGAAGAGCCTTCGCCTTAGCGTTTTGTTGCCCACAACACTGCTCATCTGGGCCATCATTGCTTTCCTGCAGGAAGGTTATACCTGGGGCGAACGTCGTCATGACCTGAATAAGGAAAAAATTGAGATGAGCCGGCAGGCGCCTCCGCAATCTGAAGGAGCAGTTCATGAATAATGTGCTGAGACGCATAGCCTTTATTTCAATGGGTATCCATGCGGCTTAGGAGGCCGCTTCGCATGAGTACATGGCTTTCCGGAAAACACCTTAAGACGCTGGCGATTCTTTTCGTCCTTTTTGGATTGCCCGCTTTGTCCTGGCTGTTTTTGCAAAAGGGATTGGACCATCGCAGGGCTGTCTTTCAGGAGTTGGACAGCCTGGGCGTTGCGCCTGTCTGTTTGCCTTTGGGCAGTGATTCCATGCAGGCTCCTCAGGCCTGGAAAGAGGAGACCTGGCTGATTGCTTTTGTGGGAAGTGAGCGGGAGGATTCCCCTGTGGATGTGGAAGGGCTTTTAAAGCAGGTGTATGCCGATATGGCTGAAAATGCCGCTTTAAACGTTTTGCTTTTTAAAAAAGGCCCGCGTAAAACTTCTGATCAACCTCCGGATCGGGATAAGCATTGGTTTGAAGTATTTGCAGAAGAGCCCGGTTGGAGCCGTCTGGCCACAGAGGGCTTTCACTGGCCACAAGACGATGGCGGGAAACCCGAATCCAATCTGGTAGCCCTGGTGAACAAAGAGGGCGTAATTCTCAATTTTTACGACTTGAGCGATGAGGAGCAAATCAGGAAGATGATTCGCCATATTGCCTTTATCAATCAATGAATATGAAAGGGCTTCCGCCAAAAAACGAAGCATTGGCACGTCAGCTCAACCGTCTGGCCTGGTTGCTTTCAGCCATGGTGCTGATTTTGACGGCATGGATGCGCAGGCTTAAAATTCCCCTGCCGGAAGGTTGGGATCTGAGTTTTTTGCCGGGCCTTCATGCCATGCTCAATACAGTTACGGCAACTGCCCTGCTGCTGGCGTTGTGGTACGTGAAAAGAGGCGATATCATACGCCATCGCAAAGCCATTTACGTGGCGCTGAGCTTGTCCGTGCTGTTTTTGTTGTCGTATGTAACTTACCACTTTTTTATGCCGGAGACGCTTTATGGCGACCTCAATGGCGATGGTGTGCTTTCCGGAGAAGAGAAGGCGACTGTAGCAGGTACGCGCAAATGGTATCTCTTTCTTTTGCTCAGCCACATCGCTTTGGCTGCTTTGACCTTTCCTTTTATTTTGTTTACCTTCATACGGGGCTATACGGGGCAGATAGAGGCGCACAAGCGCATGGCGCGGTGGGTCTGGCCCTTTTGGTTTTACGTGGCTGTAACGGGGCCTCTGGTCTATCTCATGCTGAGACCCTACTACGGGGCTGCGGGTTAATCGTTAAGAACTTTTTTCCCGAATAGAAAGTTTTAAAGTAAAGATTTTTATGATGAAAAGACATCTCAAAAAACTCGTTCTCTCTCTGCTTTTCGCAGCATTTCAGTTGACTGCTGTATGGGCTCAATGCCCCATGTGCCGCACCGCCGTAGAGTCCAATCTGAAAAACGGAGGTACTGAAGGGGCCGGCCTGAATACGGGCATCATGTACCTGCTGCTGGCTCCTTACATTATCGTGGCAGTATTGGGATACATGTGGTATAAAAACCGGAAGGAAGTAAGTTGAAAAAAGAAAAGCCCGCCAAAAGCGGGCTTTTCTTTTTGAGGGAAGAAACTTCTTATCCAAACTTCTTAATCAACCAGATGACCAGGCTAACGCTACCGAAAAGGCCGGCCAGGGAGCTTAAGAGAAACAGGATGCCACCAATGCCAAAACCGGCTCCGAGCGTATAAGTTCCTGCAAATACAAAAGTACCGATAATGGACAAAAGTAAAGCAGTTCCCCATCCAAATATCCAGAACCACATCCACTTATCCACGGGATCGCTGAAGTCAATGCCTTTCTTTTGCATTTTCTTGAGGCGCTTCTCCATGCGCTTCTGCTGGCGCAGTTCTTTTTTGGTCAGTTTTTGGTGAGAGATGGCCGCCTCCAGAGGAGCGCGATCTGCCGTGTTGATGGCTTGTGCCTGTGGGGCAAAGAAAAACAGGGCGACAATGGTCAACAATCCGAAGAGTTTAAGATTCTTCATAGTGGTTTGAAATTTTTGGTTTAAAAAAACAGGGTAGGGGTTAACGTACAACCCTGATATCAGCAGCGAAGATAGAAAAAAAAAATCAATTTTGCTGCTTTCCCTGTCTCAAAATTTCCAAAAACAGATAAGCCCAGCCGGAGAGGAAGAGCAGTCCGCCGATGGGCGTTACAGGTCCCAGCCAGGCAGTATTTTCCCATCCC
>JALVES010000475.1 GCA_027030635.1 Saprospiraceae bacterium
GGCCGGCTCGGGAGGCAGCCAATAGGGACGTGATAGAACGCGGGCTTCGGCAAACTCAGCCTGACAGATGACGCGGATGACGCGGGTTTTCGCGGATTTTTAAGCCGGTTCAACTTGATAGCCTGTTTTCCAAAGGAAACAGGTGGCCAAAAACTAATGAACCATTGGGGTTGATAGATGGGATTATTTCACGGTTTGCCCGAAAATGGTATCTTTGTCGGCGATTTTGAATAGCGGGCTTTTTGCTTGTTTGGATTGGGAGTGTAAAACAGGAGCATGTTGTATTTCATAGTTCGCCCTATAGCACGGATTGCCTTTGGCACTTATTTTCGCAAGATATTTTTGTCGGGCGTGGAGAACATCCCCAAGGATGCGGGTGTCATTTTGGCGGCCAATCATCCTACGGCTTTTATAGAGCCTTGTGTTTTGGCCTGTTGGCTGGATCGGCCTTTGCACTTTTTGGTAAGGGGGGATTTGTTCAGCAAGCCTTTTTACGCCCGTTTGATGAGGAGTTTGCACATGTTGCCTCTTTTCAGGCAGGATGAGAGCGGTATTCAGGCCGTTCGGGACAATTACAAGGTGCTGGATGCGATGTCTCAGGCTTTGGGTGAGGGCAAGACGGTGATGGTCTTGGCAGAGGGCAATACGCGGCATGAGAAGCGCCTGCGGCCCATTCGCAAGGCTGTGGCGCGTCTGGCTTTTAACGCCGCCTCGCAATTTCCGGACAGGGAGATTTATGTGGTGCCCGTAGGGGTGAATTACACCTATTCCGAACGCTTCCGCTCGGAGGTGATGATTGAGTTTAGCCAGCCCATGCGTTTGAGTGAATACCGCAAGCTTTATGAAGAGAAGCCGCCCAGGGCTTTGCGGGAATTTACGCAGGAGCTGGCAGAGCGGCTTGCCGAAAAGGTCGTCATCATTGAGCGCAAAGAAGATGAGGAGCTGGTGGAAAGACTGTTTGTCATGCATCGCACAGAGCGGCAGGATGAGCCTTTGTGGCCGGTGAGCCTTTCGGATGACAGCCGTTTTCGCATGGAGAAAGCCATTGCCGATGCCGTGAATGAGATGGATGAGGAGCGCAAGGGGCAGTTAAAAGAAAAGGTAGATACCTATTGGAAGGCGTTGGCAACTTCAGGCCTGAATGACAGGGCGGTGTATCGCAAGCGCTCTCTGCATATAGGGCATTGGCTCTTTCTCATTCCGGGCTTTGTGCCTTTTGTTTTGGGATATCTGTTTAACTACTTTATACTTTGGGTTGCTCATAAACTCTCCCTGAGCAAGGTAAAGCGGGTTGAATTTCAGGCTTCGGTAGCCATTGTGGTGAGCATGGGTTTTTATCTGATTTATTTGATTTTACTGATGGTACTTGGGGGCGTACTTTGGGGATGGAAAGGCGTGCTTGCTGCCTTTGCCGTGCCTCTGCTCGGTTTTTTTGCGCTCTTTTATTGGGAGAAGAGGCGCGAGTGGTTTCAATGGGCTTCCGCCAAAACTGTGCCGGAGGAGCTGAAACGCCTGCGAGCGACAGTTATGGAG
>JALVES010000476.1 GCA_027030635.1 Saprospiraceae bacterium
GTCCCCAAAAAACGAGTCCGCAGCGCCGTCAAACGCAACCGCATCAAACGCCTCATGCGCGAAGCCTGGCGCCTCCACAAACACCAAATCACCCAAAAAATGCCCCAAGCCCACGCCTTCGTACTCCTCTACATAGGCGAAGACGAAAACCCCGCCTTCCGGCAAATGGAAAAAGCCATGAGGAAAATAGTTGAGCGTTTAGCGTTTAGCGTTTAGTGTTGAGCGCGAAGTTGGGCGGGCTTCAGCCCGTCAATCAGTACCGCGGGCTTCAGCGCGCGCCGTAACCAGCCAATCTCACGCAATGCGAAGCGAGCGTAAAATCACATTAGACGCGAAGCGTCCACATTAGAACGCTTGCGCCTGCCTGCCGGTGCCTCGGCAGCAGGCAGGTTCCACATTAGGCGCAAAGCGCCTATCTTTGCCCCACCATGCCCGACACCACCACCTTCCAAATCCACCAAACCGACCCCGCTTCCAAAGCCCGGGCCGGCACACTGCACACGGCGCACGGCCCCGTGCCCACCCCCATTTTCATGCCCGTTGGCACCGTAGGCAGCGTCAAGGCCGTGCGGCCGGAAGAGTTGGAAAACGAAATCGGGGCCCAAATCATTCTCGGCAACACCTATCATCTCTACCTGCGCCCGGGGACCGAACTGCTCCAAAAAGCCGGCGGCCTGCATCGCTTCATCGGCTGGAAGCGACCCATGCTCACCGACAGCGGGGGCTTTCAGGTTTACTCCCTCTCCGGGCGCCGCAAGATCACGGAGGAAGGCGTTACCTTTCAATCACACATAGACGGCTCCAGCCATACCTTTACCCCCGAAAACGTCATAGACACCCAGCGCAAAATCGGCGCCGACATCATCATGGCCTTCGATGAGTGCCCGCCCTGGCCCTCCGACTACAACTACGCCAAAAACTCCATGCAAATGACCCACCGCTGGCTCAGCCGCTGCCAAAAACGCATGGACGAAACACAGCCCCTCTACGGCTATGAGCAAATGCTCTTCCCCATCGTCCAGGGCAGCACCTTCCCCGGGCTGCGCCGGCAGTCTGCCGAAGTCGTCGCCGAAGCAGGAGCCGCCGGCAACGCCATAGGCGGCCTCTCCGTAGGCGAGCCCGCCGAAGAAATGTACGCCATGACCGAGCTGGTCTGCGATATACTTCCCGCCGACAAACCGCGTTATCTCATGGGCGTGGGTACGCCGGCCAACATACTCGAAAGCATTGCCCTCGGCGTGGATATGTTCGACTGCGTCATGCCCACCCGCAATGCCCGGCACGGCATGCTCTTCACCTCAGAAGGCATCATCAACATCAAAAACCTCAAATGGCGCGAAGACTTCAGCCCCATAGATGCCGCCTCGCCCGCAGCCCAAAGCCGCAACACCTCCAAAGCCTATCTGCGACACCTCTTTATGACCAAAGAAATCCTCGCCCTCCAAATAGCCAGCCTGCACAACCTGGCCTTCTACCTCCAACTCGTGCGAGATGCCCGCGAACACATCCTCCGGGGCGACTTCAGCGCCTGGAAAAACGCCACGCTGCCCCTAATCTCTCAAAAACGATAACCTATGTAGCATGAGCATGCTCAAGACCATAGATAAATACATCATCAAAAAATACCTCTTCACCTTCACCTTCGTGATGATGGCATTCGCCCTCATTACCATCATCGTGGATTTCACCGAAAAAGTCGAAGAGCTCATCGCCTCGCAGCTCAGCGTCCGGGAAATCATCACCCAATACTACATCCCCTTTGCGCTCTGGATCAACCCCCTGCTCTTCCACCTCTACGCCCTCATCACCGTCATCTTCTTCACCTCCCGCATGGCTTACAACTCGGAGATCATCGCCATGCTTTCGGCGGGGATATCGCTGCGCCGCATCCTGCGGCCCTACCTCCTCGCCGCCGGCTTTCTCGCAGGCCTGCTGTTTGTGGGCAACCACTACCTCATCCCGCGCACCAACAGCACCCGCATCAACTTTGAATACACCTACATCTGGAAATCCGAAGACCACGGCAAAGTCAAAAACGTCAACCTCTTCCTCAAGCCCGATGTGAAGGCCTACGTCCGCTACTTCCGCAAACGCGACAGCACGGCTCTGGACCTGCGCATCGAAAAAATCGAGGGCAACCAAATCACCTCCATCCTCAAGGCCAAATCCGCCAAGTGGATTGGCCCGCCCAGGCGCTGGCGCCTGCTCAACTACGAAATACGCACCTTCGACGGCGCCCGCGAAACCTGGTTCAGAGAAGAAAAAGAGCCCCTCGACACCGCCCTCGGCCTGCGCCTCTCCGATTTCGTCTATTTCCAAAACCAAAAGGACGCCATGACCAGCCCCGAAATTCGCGCCTTCATACCCCGCGAACATCGCCGCGGCCTCATCAACACCCTGCCCTACGAAATCGAACTGGCCCGCCGCACAGCCGACCCCTTTACGCTCATCATCCTCACCATCATCGGCTTTGCCCTCGCCTCCCGAAAAGTGCGCGGCGGCATGGGCTTACACCTCGCTATGGGCATAGGCCTCGGCGCCGCCCTCATATTCCTCTCGCGCTTTTCGGCCACCTTCGCAGCCAACGAAGCCATGCCCGTATGGCTGGGCATCTGGCTGCCCAACATCATCTTCGGCATCGTCGCCATCATCGTCTTCCGAAAAGCCCAAAGGTGATGAAAGAAAAGTTCTTCACCCGCACCCTGCTCCAATGGGCCGACGAGGGCAACCTCCGACGCTTGCCCTGGAAAGAAACCAAAAACCCCTACCTCATCTGGCTGTCGGAGATCATCCTCCAACAAACGCGCGTGGAGCAGGGAACGCCTTACTTCCTGCACTTCCGCAAAACCTGGCCCACGCTCCAACATTTGGCGAAAGCCAAAGAAGATCAAGTCCTCAAAGCCTGGCAGGGATTGGGGTACTACAGCCGCGCCCGCCGCCTTCTGGCTTGCGCCAAACGCGTACAGGACGAGTACGGAGGTCGCTTCCCCCGCGAGTACGAAGAACTGCTCAAACTGCCCGGCATAGGCCCCTACACCGCCGCCGCCATCGCCTCCTTTGCCTTCGACCAGGCCGTGCCCGCCATTGACGGCAACGCCCACAGACTGCTGGCCCGCGTCTTTGGCATAGACCTGCCGCCCCACTCCGCAGAAGGAAAAAGAGCCTTTCGGCAAATGGGCGCCCGCCTCATCAGCAAAGAGCGGCCCGCCGATTTCAACCAGGCCGTTATGGACTTCGCCTCCACCGTCTGCAAACCCAAACCGCTGTGCGAAAACTGCCCCTTCAGCCAAGCCTGCACCGCCCTGCTCGAAAACCGCATCGCCGAACTGCCGCGGAAAACGCCTCCAAAAGAAAAAAAGAAACGCTTCTTTTACTACCTCTTCATCCATTTGCCCTTCGGCAAATATCACCCCATACGACAACGCCCCGGGGGAGACATCTGGCAGGGCCTCTGGGAATTCCCGCTCATAGAGCTGCCCCGACCGCTCAAAGCAGCCCGCCAAATCACCCGCACCCGCGCCTGGAAAGAGCTGGGGCTGCCCGAAGTCGCAGCCCGCATCTGCCACGTACATCCTCCCCTCAAACATCTGCTCACCCATCGCGAACTGCACATTCAGGTGCTTGAAGTAGAAGCCCAAGCCCTGCCGGAGCCTCTGAAAACGACTTGTCTCATCACAGATACCAAAAACTTGCCTACCTTTGCATGGCCCAAACCTCTGGAAAAATACGCGAACCGAAAATAATTTGTATTTTTACCTCTGTACCAATTTTTTGAGAAAATGATCAACAAAGTTATCCTCATCGGCAACCTCGGAGCAGACCCCGAACTGCGCACCCTGGAAAGCGGTGTCAAAGTCGCTCAAATCAGAGTTGCTACCAACGAAAGCTACAAAGACAGCGAAGGCAACTGGCAAGACCGCACGGAATGGCATACCGTTGTACTCTGGCGCTGGCTGGCCGAACGCGCCGAGCTGCGCCTCAAAAAAAGCATGTTGGTGTATATCGAAGGAAAGCTGAGTACGCGCAAATGGCAAGACCAGGAAGGCAAAGACCGCTATCGCACAGAAGTGGTCGCCAACACCTTCCGCATCCTCAACTCCAGAGGGCTGCTGGGAGATTATCCGGGCAAATTCCCCACCGAGCAGGACGCCCCGCCGGCCCCGCCGGCCCGCGAAGAAGGCTCGGCACCGGCCACCGATACGAGCAGCGCCGAAGACGATCTGCCCTTTTAATGGTACAAGCGGAGCAAGCCGGAACAAACCGGCGCTTCGGCCTATTTGTCTAACCAATCCCCTTCCACTTTGGAACAGGACCTTCCCGACAGTTACCACCCGTTTTACTACGGATACCTTTTTTTACTCGCAGCCTGGCTGCCCGTACTTGGCAATGCCGCGCTCGTCCTGCTGCTCCTGCTGCTCTCCGGCCTGATCTCAGGCTCGGAAGTGGCCTTCTTTTCGCTCAACCACAAGGATTACGAAGACTTCGAAAAAGAAGACTCCCCCGCAGCAAGGCGCATCCTCAATCTCGCCCGACAACCCCGGACGCTGCTGGCCACCATCCTCATCGCCAACAACTTCATCAACATCGCCATCGTCCTCGTCTCCGACCGCCTCGTCAATCAACTGCTGCCGCCCGAAGTCTTCGCCAAGTGGGGAAAAGCCCTGCAAGCCCGCCTCCAATTTGTAAGCCTCTCCGTAGAAGAACTGGCTCACGTCTTCAATTTCATCATCACCGTCATAGGCGTAACCTTCCTGCTCGTCCTATTCGGCGAAGTAGCCCCCAAAATCTACGCAGCCATGAACCGCCGAAAATTCGCCCTCGGCATGTCGGCCCCCCTGCTCGTCCTCATGAAAGTCTTCTCCCCCCTCAGTAAACTGCTCGTCAACGGCACCAACCTGGTCGAAAAACGCCTCGCCAAAATCCAGGGCAACAACGGCCTCCACACCAAACGCGAAGACATTGACCAAGCCATTGACCTCACCCTCAAAGAGAGCAAAAGCGCCAAGACCGAAAAAAACAAGGACATCAGCCAGGAGATGAAAATCCTCAAGCGCATCACCACCTTCAGCGAGGTACCCGTAAGGCGCATCATGCGCTCCCGCATGGACATCGTGGCCATCGAATACAACACTCCCTATCCCGAAGTGCTCAACATCATCCGCGAATCGGGCTACTCCCGACTGCCCGTTTACGAAGAAGACCTCGACAACATCCGGGGCCTCCTCTACGCCAAAGACCTCATTGACCACCTCAACGAATCCGACTTCAATTGGAGAACGCTCATCCGCGAAACCATCTTCGAGCCCGAAACCAAAAAAATCAACGACATGCTGCAGGTCTTTAAAGAAAAACACCTGCACATGGCCATCATCGTAGATGAGTACGGAGGCACCGCCGGCCTCATCACCCTCGAAGACATACTCGAAGAAATCGTGGGCGAAATACGCGATGAGTTCGATAAAGAGGAAAAAAGCGACTTCCAAAAAATAAACGACTCCACCTTCATCTTCGACGGCAAAACCCAACTCCACGAATTTTTCAAAAAATTTGATATAGACGAAGAGACCTTCGACGACAAAGCCGAAGAGGTGGATACCCTCGCAGGCCTCATCCTCGAAATCGCCGGCGACTTCCCCAAAGAAAAGCAAACCATCCGCTACAAAGACACCCCCTACTCCTTCACCATCCTCAAAATGGACAAACGCCGCATCGAAAAAGTACGCGTCAAAATCCTCTCCGATCGGGAAAACGAAAAAAAGCACACCAAACCACCCCGGGAAAAATCCTAAAGAAAAACGCCATGCAACCCAAAACCCGCAACACCCTCGCCGCCCTCATTGCCCTGCTCATCTTCCTGCTCCCCGCCTGCGGAGACGACACGGTCTTCACCCCCAAACCCCGCTCCTACCCCAAAGTCAACTATCCGGAAAAGCGGGCGTACCTGCTCTTCGACAAAGACTACTGCCACTTTACTTTTGAGTATCCGGCTTACGCCAAAATAGAGCGCGATACCTCTTTCTTCGACAAGCTTCCGCCCGACCCCTGTTGGTTCAATCTCTATTTCGAGCAACTCAATGCCCGCCTCTATTGCAGCTACCTGCCCGTAGGCAGCTACAAATCCTTCGAAGAGCTCCGCGACGACGCCTTCGAAATGGCCGACTGGCACATCCGCAAAGCCAGCTACATAGATGAGCAGGTCATCCACAACCCCCAGGGCGTAGAAGGCATCTCCTTTGAATTTGAAGGCCCCACAGCCACCCCCTTCCAGTTCTACCTCACCGATACCACCCGCACCCACTTCTTCCGCGCCGGCCTCTACTTCGAATCAGAAGTAAACACCGACTCCCTCGCCCCCGTGTACAACTTCCTCAAAACCGACATCAAACGCCTGATAGAGAGTTTTAGGTGGGAAGGGGAGTAATCAATCGTTCTTCTAAATCAAACTTATTCTCTCTATCGGTTAATACTTCTAAAATCGGCGTTCGTTAATCCTTGTTCGATATTCATTTTTATCAATACAAATACGTTCGTTTT
>JALVES010000477.1 GCA_027030635.1 Saprospiraceae bacterium
GGAGTACGGCCTCAAAGTGCAGTTTAAAGTGTTAGACGATTTCGACGCTTCCCGCGCCGCCTTCAAGAGTGGCGATGTGGATCTGCTTTGGGCAACCATTGACGCTTTCCCCACCGAAGTGAACAGCCTCATAGACTACAAGCCCGTGGTGGTTTTCCAGGCCGACTGGTCGCGCGGGGGTGATGCCATTGTGGCGCGCCGGGGCATCCATTCCGTAGCCGATTTGAAGGGCAAGAAAATTGCGGTAGCTGAGCTGACGCCCTCCCATTCTTTTCTGATATGGCTGTTGGAGGCAGGCGGGCTTTCGCCAAATGATGTAGAGATCATACCGCAGTCCAATGCCATTGATGCTGCCGAGGTCTTCAAAGCGGGCAGCGTAGATGCCGCTGTGGTCTGGAGCCCCGACGACGAGGCCTGCCTGCGGGCTGTACCGGGCTCCAAGGTATTGGAAAGCACTCGCTCGGCTTCCAACATCATTGCCGACGTCTTTATCGCCAAAAAAGACTGGGTGGAAGCCAACTTCGACCGCATGCAAAAGCTCTACGAAGGCTGGATGCGCGGCGCCGCTGAGGTCAATACCAGCGATGCTGCCAAGCGCGAAGCCGCCAAAATCCTGGCCGACAACTTCCCGGGCTTTACGGTAGATGACACCTATAAGGCCATCAACAACGTTCGCCTCACGACCCATGGCGATAACGTCAATTTCTTCGGGCTGAATCCCGACTACAAAGGCGTTACCGGAGAAAGCCTCTACTCCCGCATGGCACAAACTTATACCAAACTGGGTTATATAGACGGCAAAGTGCCGAGCTGGCGCCTTATCTCCTATCCGAAACTGGTACAGAAAACTCATCTGAGTGGCCCTGAGCACGCTGCCGAAGAAGCCCGCAGTTTTACGGACATCTCTGATGAGGAAGGCCGCGGTAAGGAAGCCATTGCCACCAAGCGCATCAGCATCAATTTCCGCACCGGCGAATACCAATTGGACGAAAATGCCAAGTACATCATTGACAAAGAGTTTGTGGACATCGCCAAAGCCTTTGCCAATGCCCGCGTGCGCATCGAAGGCAATACCGACAATGTGGGCAGCCGCTCTGCCAACATCCGCCTGTCCAAAAAGCGGGCTGAAGCGGTCAGGGATTACCTCGTCCGCGAACACGGCATGGACCCCAGGCGCTTCATCATCGTCGGCAATGGCCCCGATAAGCCGGTAGCAGACAACAGTACACCGGAAGGCCGAGCAAAAAACAGACGCACCGATTTTGAATTGGTACGTGATTGAAAATGCCGAAGGCGAGGGCCGCAGGCCCTCGCCTCTATATCCCCAAAAGCATGAGCAATTTGTTTGAACTTCGCGGGAAGCTCACCTCCACGCAAAGCGTCATCCTCGGCTTGGCCGGCCTGGGGCTTATCCTGCTTATTTGGTGGGGGCTGGCAGAATACTTTGCCGTCAACAAAACCCTGGACCCCGAGCGCTTAGAACAATTGGATGGAGAAGAACTGCCCCGGTCAAATGGTGAAAAAGCTTATCCCATCCTTCCGACTCCCGGCATGGTGCTCCGCTCTTTTCCGGATTTGGTAACGAAAGATGACCTCAAGGGAAATGCCCTGCATTCCATCTGGCTAAACATACGCGGGTACTTTTGGGCGGTCTTGTTGTCCCTGCCACTCGGCTTTTTGATTGGGCTGGTGCCCCTGCTCAGGGGGATGTTTAGCAAGCCCGTAGATGCCCTGCGCTATTTGCCGCTGACGGCGCTGACGGGACTCTTCATCATTTGGTTTGGCATTGAAGATGAGATGAAGATCGCCTTTCTCGCTTTCGGCATTCTGGTTTACCTTCTGCCTGTAGTCGTGCAGCGCATAGATGAAGTGCAAGACGTCTATCTGAAGACGGTCTTTACCCTCGGCGCCACCGACTGGCAAACGGTGAAGTCAGTCTATCTGCCCTCCGTACTTTCCAAAGTGATAGACGACATCCGCGTATTGACGGCCATCTCCTGGACGTACATCATCATAGCTGAATTGCTGAACCGTCAGGGCGGCATTGGAGCTTTGATCTACCTCAAAGCGCGGCAGGGGCAAATCTCCAAAGTCTTTGCCCTGCTCATCGTCATTGTCTTGATAGGCTTTTTGCAGGACCGTCTGTTTGTCTATCTCGACAAGAGGCTTTTTCCCTTTAAATATTACAAGACGACCATTCCCGCTCTGCGTGAAATTCGCACCGGCCTGCTCATCGTTTTTGGCGTGATGGCCGCAGCTATTCTGCTCCAAATTTATATGCCGGACATGAGCGGCACCATGACTATGACTCTGTGGACGCTCGTTCTCGCTGCGGTGGCGCTTGTGGTGTTTGGAGAAGTTAAAATGCGCTCATCCCTAACTGAATCAGCTTAAAACCATGGATTTTAAAGACGGACAAGAGCCCAACATCATAGAATTGCGCAAAGTAGGGCAGAGCTACGACGGTGGTCAGAGCTGGATCATTAAAGACCTGGATTTTCTGATTGAAGACAAGGCCGGCCAGGGAGAGTTTGTCGTCATCCTTGGCATGTCGGGCTGTGGCAAATCCACGCTGCTGCGTTACATCGCAGGCCTGCAAAAACCCACCGAAGGCGAAGTGCTCATCCACGGCAAACCTGTGAGTGAATCCGATCGCGTGAGCATGGTCTTTCAGCAATACTCCTCCCTGCCCTGGATGACGGTGCTGGAAAACGTCAGCCTGGCGCTCAAGTACAAAGGGGTGGACAAAAAAGAACGCGAAGAGCGCGCCATGGAACTGATACAACTGGTGGGCTTAGACGGGCATGAGCAAAAGTTTGCCCGGTACCCCACGCTCTCAGGAGGCCAGTTGCAGCGCGTAGCTATCGCCCGCTCCCTGATCGCCAATCCGGATATCATCCTCATGGACGAACCCTTTGGCGCCTTAGACATCAACACCCGCCTGCAAATGCAGGACCTGCTCGCGGAAATCTGGATGAAATTTCATCCCACAGTCATTTTCGTTACGCACGATATCTCGGAGGCCGTATATTTGGGCGATGACATTTACATCATGAAAAGCCCGCCTTCGCGCTTCGTGCGGCATATCAAAGTGGATCTGCCTTTCCACCGCAGCAAGCAGACTAAGCGCGAAGCGCGTTTTGTGGAGTTGGTCAGGGAAGTGGAAGATGCCATGATAGAAGTCAGCCAAATGGGCTGAGTATTAAAGGAAGTAATTTGGGCGGCCTGGTACTATTGGCTATTGACGGCAGCCGGCAATGACATAATAGAACGCGGATGACGCGGATTGTGCGGGTTTTCGCGGGTTTTAAGCTGGTTCAACTTGATAGCCTGTTTTCCAACACAGGGGCTTGGCAGATGATGCGGACTGTGTAGGCTTTGATATTTTAAACTGAATAAGCTGCCAAACTACAAAATCAGACGGCTTGGTTTTCCAAGACATTTTGGTCCGGGATTAAAGGAACTCAGGTAAGATGAAATACGCAGTACAGTTAAAAGGCATAGATGTTGTACAGGGGGATCGCACGATCTTGCAGGCTGTAAATTTGCACATCAGCCATAGTGAGTTTGTTTACCTCATTGGGAAGACCGGCAGCGGCAAAACGAGCCTGCTCAAGGTGCTTTATGCGGCCTTGCCCATTCATGTGGGGCAGGGCATGGTGGCGGGCTTTGAGTTGGAGAAGCTCAACCGCAAAACAATTCCCCTGCTGCGCCGGAAGTTGGGCATCGTCTTTCAGGATTTCAATTTGCTGACAGATCGCTCCGTGGAAGACAACCTTTACTTTGCCCTTCGCGCCAGTGGTCATAAGGATAAGGTGAAGATGGACAGGCGCGTGGCTGAAGTGTTGGAACAAACCGGCCTGGAGGGCTATCGCCCCGTGAAGCCGCATTTGCTTTCGGGCGGTGAGCAGCAGCGCCTCGCCATTGCCCGTGCGTTGTTGAACAAACCCGAGCTCATCATCGCCGATGAACCCACCGGCAATCTGGACCCCGAAACAGCCGATGACATACTCCTGCTGTTGCGCGACCTGGCCCGCGAGAATGATTCTGCCATCATCCTCGCGACCCACGATTATCGCCTGCTCGACCACTTCCCGGCCCGCATCGTCCGCTGCATCAACAAGCGCATTGTGGACGATCAGGAGCTGGCGCGCTTTTCGTAAAACGATACTTCTATGGATGTCTCTCAAATCAGAGAAGAATACAAGCGCGCGGCCCTTTCCCGTGCCGATTTGCCCGAAGACCCGTTTCTCTTGTTTGAGAAGTGGCTGGAAGAGGCCTTTCGTTCTGAAATAGAACAGGCCAACGCCATGGCGCTGGCAACGGTGGGCGCTGAGATGCAGCCTTCGCTGCGTACCGTCTTGCTAAAGCTCTACGATCGGCGCGGCTTTGTCTTTTTTACGAATTACACCAGCCGCAAGGCCCGTGAAATGGAGGCCAACCCCCGCGTTGCGCTCTTATTTTCCTGGATACCTCTGCAGCGGCAGGTGCGCATCAGGGGAGTGGTGGAACGCACCAGTACGGCCGAATCGCTCAAGTACTTCGCCACCCGCCCGCGAGGCAGTCGCATTGGCGCCTGGGTGTCTCCGCAAAGCTCCGTCATCAGTTCCCGCTCTTTGCTGATGAGTAAGTTTGAAGAAATGAAGCGCAAATTTGCAGAAGGAGAGATTCCCCTGCCTGACCACTGGGGCGGCTATCGCGTCAAGCCTCATGCCATAGAGTTTTGGCAGGGCCGTGAGAGCCGTCTTCACGATCGCTTTGAATATCGCCTGCAGGAAGATGCCCGTTGGGAAATTGTGCGCTTAGCTCCGTAAGAGTTTCTTACCTTCGCGGTCTATGAGATTACAGACCACGTACAGGGAAATTTTGCGGCTTTCTCTGCCTTTGATGGTGGGCAGCGCCGTGCAAAACATCATCGCTTTGAGCGACAGTGTATTCCTGTATCACCTGAGTGAAGAGGATTTTGCGGCCATTGGCCTGATCAGCGCTTTTTACCTCGTGGTTGCAGCCATTGGGTACGGCTTTTCCAAAGGCGGACAAATCATCATTGCCCGCAGGATTGGCGAGCAGCGCTGGAGTGAAGTAGGTCGCAGTTTTTATTCCATGCTGTTTTTCGAGCTCTTTTTGGCTTTGGTCTTATTTGGACTGATGCAATGGGGGGTGCCGCAGATGCTTCACTCCATCGTGAGTTCGGAAGTCATTTACGAGAAATGCCTGGCTTATCTCAAGTACCGCTCCTGGGGTGTCTTCTTCAGCTATGCAGGGGTTTCCATCATCGCTTTGTACATGGGAGCGGGACGGGTTAAGTTTTTGTTTTTTGATACCATTTTGCTGGCCGTTACCAATGTGATTCTGGATTATGGTCTGGTCTTCGGGCATTTTGGCCTGCCCGCCATGGGGATTTCCGGAGCTGCTTTGGCCAGTACGCTGGCAGAGGTTTTTGCCCTCTTGGTGTTCTGGGCGTACATTGTATTCTTTGATCAAAGCGCCCGTGAATACGGTTTGTTTAAGAGGCCATCCATAGATATGGAGCTGATCAAGACGCAACTGCGCATTTCGGCGCCCATTGTCGCACAGGTGGTGGTGGGCTTGGGCAGTTGGTTCGTCTTCTTTACGCTGATTGAGCAATTGGGTGAGCGCGAATTGGCCATCTCCAACCTGGTGCGCCTGGTTTACCTGACGCTTTCCGTACCCATCTGGGGTTTTTCAACCGGCCTGAATACGCTGGTGAGTTATCTGATAGGCTCCGGTCATCCGCGTGCTGTCTTCCCCGTAGTGTGGAAAACGGCTAAGCTGAGTTTTGTCGTAACCCTGCTGCTGACCCTGCCGTTTGTGCTCTTTCCCGAGTGGTTGTTGTACCCCGTTCTCGGCAGTACTGACATGAGCCTGATCACAGATGCTCACCCTGTATTGTGGGTTATGGCCGGCATCTTGCTGGTTTTCTCCATCGGCGGCATCTTTCTCAACGGCCTTGCCGGCACAGGGGCCACCTTCTTCGGCCTCATGCTTCAGACCACAGGCGTCGTTCTTTATCTCATTGCCATTTATTACTTCATCGTGCTCACGCAGGCCGGCCTCTCCCTCGCCTGGAGCGTGGAGATCTATTATTGGGTATTCATTCTCGCCATCTCCGCCTGGTACCTCAAGTCTTTGAAGTGGAAGGGAAAGAGGGTGTGATTTCGGTTGTCGGTTGTCGGTTGTCTGTTGTCGGGCACTGGAAAATCTGAGTCAATCTGTGTAATCTGTGGACTGAATCGGTGGAAGCGGGGGAATCGGGGGAATCGGTGGAATCGGTGAAATCGGCTGAATCGGGTAAATCGGTGGAAGCGGTTTATCGTGTATCGTGTATCGTGTATCGTTTTTCGTTTGTTTAGTGTTTAGTGGGTTTTCGTGATGAACGTGACGAACGTAACGAACGTAACGAACGTGATGGACGTAACGAACGTGACAATCGTGATGCGTGACGGGCGTGACGAATGTGAAATTGGGGAACTCACCACGGAGTTCACGGCGTTCACGGAGCGTTCACGGA